>DAITAE010000332.1:0-5724 GCA_036824445.1 Streptosporangiaceae bacterium
GGCGCATCTGGCCGAGAATCTTCCCCCCGGACTCGGCCTTCCACTGCCACACCCGTTCGACGAACTCCTCACGGCCCAGGTCGTGCCGGGACAGGCCCTGCTTGGCGAGCTCGCGCTCGACCACGTTCTGGGTGGCGATGCCCGCGTGGTCCATGCCCGGCAGCCACAGCGTGACGTAGCCCTGCATCCGGCGCCGCCGCACCAGGGCGTCGATGAGCGTGTGATCGAGCGCGTGGCCCATGTGCAGCGAGCCGGTCACGTTCGGCGGCGGGATCACGATGCAGTAAGCCGGCCCCGGCGCGCTCGCGTCCGCGTAGAACAGCCCGCGCGCTACCCAGTCCTGGTAGCGGCGCCCCTCCACGTCGCCAGGCGAGTACTGGGGCGGAAGCTGAGTGCGCTGGTCTCCGGTCACGTCAGCCGAGTCTAGTGGCGGGGGGCGCGCGCCCGGTGCCCGCGGGCTGGGACGCGTGCGGCCGGCTTAGGCCGACTTCTCGCGGGGGGCGCGGTTGCGGGTGCCGCGCGGGACGATCGTGGGGTTGACGTGCTCGAGCACGACCGGGCCGGTGATGACGACGCGCTCCACGTCCTTGCGGCTGGGAACCTCGTACATCACCGAGAGCAGGACCTCTTCCAGGATCGCCCGAAGGCCCCGGGCGCCGGTGCCGCGCAGGATCGCCTGGTCGGCGACCGCTTCGAGCGCGTCGGGCGTGAACTCCAGGTCCACCCCGTCCAGCTCGAACAGCCGCCGGTACTGCTTGACGAGCGCGTTCCGCGGCTCGGTGAGGATACGGATGAGCGCCTCGCGGTCGAGGTTGTGCACGCTGGTGATGACGGGCAGGCGGCCGACGAACTCGGGGATCATGCCGAACTTGAGCAGGTCCTCGGGCATCACGTCGGCGAACGCGTCGCTGGCCGGCTGGTCATTCTTGACCCGGAGCTTGGCCCCGAAGCCCATCCCGCTCTTGCCGACGCGCTGCTCGATGATCTTCTCGAGCCCGGAGAACGACCCACCGCAGATGAACAGCACGTTCGTGGTGTCGATCTGGATGAACTCCTGGTGCGGGTGCTTGCGCCCGCCCTGCGGGGGCACCGACGCGGTCGTCCCCTCCAGGATCTTCAGCAGCGCCTGCTGCACGCCCTCACCGGACACGTCCCGGGTGATGGACGGGTTTTCGCTCTTGCGGGCGATCTTGTCGATCTCGTCGATGTAGATGATGCCCGTCTCGGCCTTCTTCACGTCGTACTCGGCGGCCTGGATCAGCTTGAGCAGGATGTTCTCGACGTCCTCGCCGACATAACCGGCCTCGGTCAGGGCCGTGGCGTCGGCGATGGCGAACGGCACGTTGAGCAGGCGGGCCAGGGTCTGGGCGAGCAGCGTCTTGCCGGACCCGGTGGGACCGAGCAGCAGGATGTTGGACTTCGCGAGCTCGACCCCGTCCTCGCCGGGCCGGATGTCGCCGCCCGACTGGACCCGTTTGTAGTGGTTGTAGACCGCGACCGACAGCGCCTTCTTGGCCTTTTCCTGGCCGATCACGTAGGCGTCGAGGAACTCGTAGATCTCGCGCGGCTTGGGCAGGCTGTCCCATTTGAGCTCGGAAGGCTCGGCCAGCTCCTCCTCGATGATCTCGTTGCAGAGATCGATGCATTCGTCACAGATGTACACACCGGGGCCTGCGATGAGCTTCTTGACCTGCTTCTGGCTCTTTCCGCAGAACGAGCACTTCAGGAGGTCACCACCCTCCCCGATCCGTGCCACCCGATGACTCCTTATCCGGCCGCCGCGACGGCCCGACGACTGTTGGCGATCCTGCCATCATGGGCCAGCGAGGCCCCGCGGGTCTACCCTGTGCCGATACTCGACGGTACCGTTCGCGGCCTCCCGGCGCGAAGCCACCGGCCGCCGGCGCGGCGGCCATCGAGCCCAAGCCGGGCGCTTCCGCTTAGGACGACCCTACCTCGACACGGCGCTTGAGGCTCGTCAGAACCTCGTCCACGATGCCGTAATCCTTCGCTTCCTCCGCCGAGAAGTACTTGTCCCGCTCGACGTCCCGGCGCACCTGCTCCTCGTTCCGGCCGCTGTGCAGGGCGATGATGCGCTCCATCGCGGTGCGCATCCGCAGGATCTCCCGGGCCTGGATCTCCAGGTCGCTCGACTGGCCGTAGCCGCCTTCGGTGGCGGGCTGGTGGAGCAGTATGCGCGCGTTGGGCAGTGCCATCCGCTTGTCCTTGGTGCCGGCAGCCAGCAGCACCGCCGCCGCCGAGGCGGCCTGGCCGATGCAGACGGTCGCGATCTCCGGCTGGACGAACTGCATCGTGTCGTAGATCGCCATCATCGAGGTGACCGACCCGCCCGGCGAGTTGATGTACATGGTGATGTCGCGGTCGGGGTCCATCGACTCCAGCGCGATGAGCTGGGCGATGACGTCGTTGGCCGAGGCGTCGTCGATCTGCACGCCGAGGAAGATGATCCGCTCCTCGAAGAGCTTGTTGTACGGGTTCATCTCCTTGATCCCGTACGACGTCCGCTCCACAAACGACGGCAGGACATAACGGGCCTGCGCCGGCTGCAGGCGCGGGGCCGCGAGGTCGTCGCGGTGGGCCTGGGCCAGTGGCCGGTTGGTTGTGCTCACGATGCGTTCCTCCGCTTCCGCGTCAGGGGGTTCAGGAGACTGGCCCTGCCGATGGGACCTGGGCGGCGTCGCGGACCACCTCGTCGACGAAGCCGTAGTCCCTGGCCTCGTCCGCGGTGAACCAGCGGTCGCGGTCGGAGTCGGTCTCGATCTGCTCGACGGTCTGCCCCGTGTGGTACGCGATGCGCTCGGCCAGGGTCCGCTTGATGTAGAGCATCTGCTCGGCCTGGATCCTGATGTCGGTTGCCGTCCCGCCGATCCCGCCCGAGGGCTGGTGCATGAGGATCTGGGCGTGCGGCAGGGCGTACCGCTTGCCGTGGGTCCCGGCGCAGAGCAGGAACTGCCCCATGGACGCGGCCATGCCCATCGCGTAGGTGGCGATGTCGTTCGGCACGTACTGCATCACGTCATAGATCGCCAGACCGGCGCTGACCGAGCCGCCGGGAGAGTTGATGTACAGGCTGATGTCTCGCTTGTCGTCCTCGGCGGCGAGCAGCACAATTTCGGCGCAGATCCTGTTGGCGAGGTCGTCGTCCACCTGCTGGCCGAGGAAAATGATCCGGTGCCGGAGCAGGCGCTGGAAGAGCGTGTCGCCCAGGGGCATCACCGGCGCCTCCGCGGTGCGCGCCACGACGCGCCGCACCTGGTGAAGTGGCGAAGGGTTCGCCACGCTGCTCTGCTGGTTCGCTTCTCGGCGCTGCGCCGCGTCGCTCACGGTGCTCTCCTCGCTCGCTTTCCCTGGGCCTGCGACCCGCAGCCGCTGACCACGGGCCGTTAACCACGGGGCCGTTGGCCCATGGGGGCCTTGACCACTCGCCCCTGACAGTGACCCTAACGCGGGGGCGCGCCCGTAACGTCCGCCAGCGCGCCCTGTTCGCTGTCGGCGCAGGCCGATCCCAGGGGCCCGGCAGTCCCTATGGCCCTGGCCCGTTAGCCTGCCGTCTTCTTGCCGGTGGCCGCCTTCTTGCGGGTGGCCGCAGTGGTGGCGGTGGCCGCCGCCTCGCCGGCCGCCTCTTCCTCGGCAGCCGCCTCCGCTTCGCCGGCCGCCCCGGCCCCGTCGGTTGCCTCCGCCCCGGCCGTGGCTCCGGGCTGGGCAGCGTCCTCGGCCGCGTCCGCATCGCCGGACCCGGCTTCGCCGTCGCCCGCAGCCTCCGCCGTGATCGCCTTGACGTCGACGGCATGTCCCGCCTCGTCGGTGACCGCCGCCCGCTCGGCGAGCAGGTCGAGTGCCTTGGAGCGCCTCACCTCGCTGATCGCGACGCCAAGCTGACCCCGGTCGACGACCTCCTTGGCCAGGCGGTCGGGGGGTACACCGAGGCGGTACGCCTGATTCACGATGTAGGCGTTCAGCTCCTCTTGCTCGACCCCCAGCTCCTCGCTGCGGGCGATCTGGTCGAGGACGAACCCGGTCTTGACCGATTGGCGGGCGTCCGCTGCGATCTCCGCATCCAGGTCCTGGGGGGTGAGGTCACGCGAGGCGAGATAGGAATCCCTGGTGGCGCCGACCCGCTCCAGCTGCTCGTCCAGCGAGTGCTCGCGCCGCTCGATCTCGGAGGCGACAAGCCGTTCCGGGAGCGGGATGTCGATCCTGGCCAGCAGGGCGTCGAGCGCCCGCTCCCGGGCCTGGCCCGCCTGCTGCATCCGCTTGACGGATTCCAGCCGGGCACGGGTCCCGGCCCGGAACTCGCCGAGGGTGTCATACTCGCTCGCCGACTGCGCGAACTCGTCGTCAAGCTCGGGCAGTTCCTTGACCTTGACGCTGTGCACGGTCACCGAGACCTCGGCCTGCTGCCCCGCCTGCTCCCCGCCCGCGAGTTCGGCGGTGAACGTGGTGGCATCGCCGGCCGACATCCCGGTCAGCGCCTCGTCCAGGCCGTCCAGCAGCGAGCCGCTGCCGACCTCGTAGGAGATCCCGCTCGCCTGCGCGTCCTCCACCGGCTTGCCGTCCACCGTGGCGTACAGGTCGATGGACACGTAGTCGCCCGCCTGGACCGGGCGCTCGACCCCCTTCAGCGACGCGAAGCGTTCCCGCAGCCCGGCGATGAACTCCTCCACCTCATCCGGGGTGACGTCGGCGTTGTCCACCGTCACCGGCATGCCCGTGATGTCGGGCAGCTCGAATTTCGGCTGGACGTCGACCTCGGCGGTGAAGGCGAGCTGCTCCCCGTCGTCGAGCTGGGTGATCTCAAGTTCCGGCTGGCCGAGCGCGAGGACGTCGTTGTCCTCCAGCGCCTTGCCGTACAGCTGCGGGACGGCATTGTTCACCGCCTGTTCCAGCACGACGCCCCGGCCGAGGCGCTGGTCGATGACCCGGGGCGGAACGTGCCCCGGCCGGAAGCCAGGGATCCTGACCTGCTTGGCGACCTCCCGGTAGGCCTTGTCGACGCTGGATTTGAGCTCGGAGAACGGAACCTCGATGGTCAGCTTGACCCGGGTCGGGCTGAGCTCCTCGACATCGGTCTTCACGGCGGCGTCACTCCCTGGTCGCCTGCGTTCTGCCCGCCGCGGTCGCGCCAGCGGGAACCTCCGGTGGGCCGGCGCCGTCTCGGGCGGCTACGGCGGCCAAGTCTATGGCAGCCGGGCGCCTTGGTCTGTCACAGTCGGCAGGGCCGATGCGCGGCCCCCGTGTCAGCCGCTCCGGCGGCCTGCTCGCAGCGGCAGGGCGTCGCCCTCGGCGGCGGCGCGCTCCTCCTTGTTGGGCAGCCCGCGCACGAGCCCGATGATGATGACGGCGATGGCGGCGCCGATCAGCGGGCCGACGATATACACCCACCAGCCGGTGAAGTCGGTGCTCACGATGTCCGGGCCCAGCGAGCGGGCGGGGTTCATCGAGGCGCCGCTGATCGGGCTCGCGAACAGACCGAGCAGCGCGACCGTCGAGCCGACCGCGATGGCGGCGTTGTGGCCGATGCTCCGGTGCCCGGTCGCGGTGTTGAGGATGATGCTGGCCAGGATGGCGGTCAGGACGGCCTCCATCACCATCGACTTCCATTCCCCGCCGGGCGAAGAGATCGGGTAGTTCCCGCCCGCGGCCACATCCCCGAACATCCACTGGAGGAACGGGGCGGCGCAGATGGCCCCGCCGAGCTGCACC
>DAITAE010000333.1:0-5721 GCA_036824445.1 Streptosporangiaceae bacterium
TGGTGCAGATTCCCGTTGAGATGCCGGTAGACGAGATAGGCGCCGAGCACGCCGATGACCACGATGACGGCCAAAGTCGCCGCCGTCCAGGCGAGGATCTTCCTCCTTCTGGTGCCCGGCTTCTTACCGCCCGGGCCCTTGGTGTGCGGGTCCTTGCCGCCCGGGCCGTTACTGTCTGGGCCTTTGCTGTCCGGGCCCTTGGCATGCGGATACTCGCCGTCCGGGCTCTTGCCGCCCGGCTCCGTCTTCGTGGAGGTTGCGGCGGGCGCGCCAGCCGGGATCAGCCCGGGACCTGTGCCGTGCACAGACCCGGGTTCGGCGCTGCGAGGCGCACCGGGACCGTCGTTCTTGAGCGAACCGGGATCTTCCGGTTCAGCCGGATCCATTCCCTCTCCCCGCATCCAGATCTGGCCCGGCGTACATCAGGTCATGCGCGCCCCCGCGAAGCCAGGTCGCGCACCTGCTTCCCCGCTGCACAGTCATTCCACTAGGTACAACGCGACGGCGGCCAGGAGGTTTCACGGTCGCTGACATCAGTGCCGTTCACCAATCACGCCGCCCCCACAGGACTCAGTACCCAGGAGGCCAGCCGTGGAAGCACGCGAACCCGCCGGGACGAAGATCAGCTTCCCCGGCCGGATCGCGGCAAACGCAGCCGTTGGGCTGGGTCTGGGCGAGGATCGGGGCTTGCGATCCTCGTAGAGTCGCCAGGGAGACCGTTCTGCGCGACCGGGCCTGGACGTCCGTGTTGGTCAGAGCGGGCGGTAAGGACGGAAAGGACGTTGCCGCATGTCTGAGTCCACCGAGGCGCGACGACCCGCGAACCGAGTGCTCCCCCATGAACTGCCGGCCACCCTGCGTGACGCCGGCCTGGCGAACTGGATCCGTGAACCGCTCGACGATGCCGTCGACCGCAGGCGCCGCATCATCATGCCGCCGGCCGCGGCGGTCATGGGTACGCCGGCGAGCGCCTACCAGGGCGCCCTGCTCGCCGAATCGCGTCACCCGGACACGGTCTTCATGATGGGAGACAATCCCACGCTGCCCAAGATGCCCGACTGCCCCGCGTTGAAGGACTTCTTCCAGCTGCGCTTCAGCAAGATCGCCAGAACGCACCTGCTGCAAAGCGCCAGAGTGGCGAGGGAGAACGGGCTCGGCGAGAAGGTGATCATGGCGTGCCTGCTGCACGACATCGCGATCGCGGGTCTGCTGTCGGCGAACCATGGCTACTGGGGCGCCCAGATGGTCGCCCCGTACGTCGATGAGGAAATCGCCTGGTCCATCGAGAAGCACGAGGCGCTGCGCTACTTCGCGGACGAGTCGGTGGGATACACCTATCCGGAGGCGTACATCGACTATTTCGGCCCCGATTACGACCCGCCTGAATACATCCGCCGAGAGGCCACGGCGGCGCGTCGGCATCGCTGGTATATGACGTCGCGCCTGGTCACCATCAACGACATCTACTCATTCGACCCCAACGTCGTCGTGGATTACGACGAGTTCGAGGACGTGGTGGGCCGGAACTTCCGGCAGCCCAGGGAAGGGCTCGGGTTCGACGGCTCCCCCGCAGCACACATGTGGCGGACGATGATCTGGCCGAACAACTTCCTGTGAGCAGGTCCGCCCGGCTTGGTCCCAGGCCGGAAGGCATGTCCGGCTGTCCGGGAGTTACGGGTTCACCACCTCATCGGGGCACGCATGAGTCCTGTCGTTGTCAGCCTTCGGCCGTTTGTTCGGAGCCGGATGCGGCCGCGATGATTCTCAGGTCGGTACGAGCGTGGCGGGCGGTTGTGGCCGGGCTGGCGGTAGCTGTGGTGGCGTGTGGTGGCCAGGCGCCGCCGGCGGCGCAGGCTAGCCGGCCTGCGCCTGGGCAGCCCAAGATCGCCTATGCGGATGTCGGTGGCTACCGGCTGGCGTATGAGTGCGCGGGGACGGGACGGCCCACGGTGATCTTGGAGGCCGGGTATACCGCGTCGGGGATCGACACCTACGGGCCGGTGATCTTGCCGACGCTGGCGCGACGGACCCGGGTGTGTACCTACGACCGGGCCGGGGATGGGCTCAGCGATGCCCGCCCGGCCTCGGTGCGCCCGCTCACCGGGGCCACCCAGGCCAAGGAGCTGCACACCCTGATGGCGGTGATCCATATCGCACCGCCGTATGTGCTGGCCGGCCACTCCTACGGCGGGATGATCAGCCGGGAGTTCGCGGCGCTGTATCCCGGCCAGGTGGCCGGAATGGTCCTGGTCGATGCCTCCAGCGAGCCGGAGGTCGCGGTCTACGACCGGCTGCACGCCGGGCCGTGGATCGATGGGACGGTCCAGCCCGCGGCCAACCAGCGGATCGACATCCACGCCACCGTCCGCGAGCTGGAACGGGCGCCCAGCCTGGGCCGGATGCCGCTGATTGTGATCACGGCCGGTATCTTGCAGGACCGGTGGCTGAAGACCGTCCCCGCGCTGGAGGCCAGGGCCCAGGCGCGGCTCGCCTTGCTGTCGGCGGACTCCATCCATGTGCTGGACCGCGGGATCGGCCACCTCATCCCGTCTCTGGACCCGCGCATCATCATCGCCGCCACCCAGGCCGTGCTGGCGGCCGCAGCCGGCGGGCACCCACTCGCCCCATGCCCGCAGATCTTCCGCCCGGTCCCGGGCGCGCAATGCCTGCGCCGCGGCCAGCCCGCTCACCAGCGCACCTGACACCGGCCGCGCAGCCACCCGGCGGCATGGGCGGTCAAACCGAGCGTTGGGAGAACGCGCAGACACCCTTGCGGTGCACGTGCGCCGGCGGAGAGGAGGGTGACCGCAGAGGCCTGGGCACACGGTTTTGCCTCCAATGCGTACGGCTCAGCGGAAACGGAAACTGGCCCGGCCAGGCGATGGACACGGCGCGCGTGCCTGGTACCTAATAGGGTTGCGGTCCGGCTCGCGGGCGCCGATGGAAGGGCGGCTGGGCCATCCGGAGGGGATTCCCATCCACCAGATGGCAAAAGGCCGTGGGGGGAGACACGGTGGACCATCCTCTGGCCATGGACGTGGAGGCGATGCGGCGCACCGGCTATGCGGCCGTGGATGCGCTGGCTGCCCGGCTGGCGAACCCGGATGCCGATCCGGTGCTGCGCCGCGCCAGCCCAGCGGAGATGCGGGCCCTGCTCGGCGGCCCGCCGCCGGAACGGGGCGCGGGCCTGGACGTGGTCCTTGGCCGGGTCCTGGCCGACGTGCTGCCGTATGCGGCCCGGACCAATCATCCCGGGTACCTCGCGTTCATCCCCTACTTCACGACCTGGCCCGCGGCGGTGGCGGAACTGATAGCCACCGCGGCCAATGTGTCTCCCTGGGTGTGGATGGAGTCGCCCGCCGCGACCCAGATCGAGCTGGAGGTTATCGACTGGTTCCGCAGCTGGCTGGGGATGCCCGAAGGAACGGCGGGCCTGCTGGTGAGTGGTGGGTCGGCCGCGAACCTCACGGCGCTGCTGGTCGCCCGCGAGGCCGCCGGGGGCCCTTCGGATGACAGTGTCGTGTACGTCTCGGACCAGGGCCACTCCTCCCTCGCCCGGACCGCGTGCGCCATGGGCCTGTGTGCCCATCAGGTGCGGGTGCTGCCGACCGATGATCACTGGCAGCTGCGGCCAGAGACGGTGGCGGCCGCCGCCGACGCTGACCGGCGCGCCGGGCGGGTCCCCATGGCCGTGTGCGCCAACGCCGGGGCGACCAGCACGGGCGCCGTCGATCCGCTGGCCGGCCTAGCGGACGTGTGCGCCGCCGAGAGGCTATGGCTGCACGTCGATGCCGCCTATGGTGGCTTCGCCGCGCTCACCCCGAAGGGCCGCGCGCTGCTGACCGGCATCGACCGCGCCGACTCGGTGACGCTCGACCCCCACAAGTGGCTGTTCCAGCCGTTCGAGTGCGGCGGCATCCTGATCCGCGACGGCGACCGTCTCGCCAGCACGTTCGCCATCCACCCCGACTACCTCGACAGCACCGGCACCCACGAGACCGGCGAGGTCAACCTCGGCGATTGGGGGCTGCAGCTGTCCCGTAGCTTCCACGCGCTCAAAGTCTGGATGTCCGTACAGGCCTTCGGCGTGGCCGCGTTCCGCTCTGCAATCGACCTCAACATGGAACTGGCCGCCTATGCCGAAGAACTGGTCCGGGACAGCGGCACACTGACCTTGATGGCACCAGCGTCGCTGGGGATCGTGTGCTTCCGCCGGGAATGGCCGGGCTGCGACGAGGCCGAGACCGAGCGCCGCGGGATCGCGCTTGCCGACGCCTTGGAACGCAGCGGGGACGCGTTCGTGTCCACGACCCGGCTCGCCGGGCGGCACGCCATCCGGCTGTGCGTTCTCAACCCCACCAGCGGTACGGAGCATGTGCGGCGGGTGATCGAGCACTTCGCACACGCACCGGCCCCGCCGGGCAATCCGCTGGGTGCGAAAGCCCCTGCCGCCTCCCGCGCGAGCGTCATCGAGAATGAGGGCAGAGACCGCGGCACCGGCGCTCTGCACACCACGCCCCTGCTCGCCAGCGTGCCCCACCCGGTCATCGAGGCCGTCCGCGACCGTGGCACGTTCCTGGACGTCGCCGCAGGCCAGGAGATCATCCGCCGCTGGGAGGCGGACCGGTTCTTCTACATCGCGCTGTCTGGCCACTACGACGTCGTCATCGACGACCGGCCGGTCCGCACCCTCGGTGCCGGAGACCATTTCGGCGAGCTCGCCGCGCGCGACTGGGGAGGCGGCTACGGCTACACCCGGCTCGCCACCGTACGGTGCACGGAGGAAGGCCGCCTCCTTCGGCTCAGCAGCGAGGACTTTCAATGGCTGGTCGCAACCCAGCCGGCCGTCCGTGCCGAGCTAGCCACGATCCTCGCCGAACGACTCCAAGAGCGCTAGCCCGCACAGCCGACGCGACCGGCGGCCCCAGGCCACCTGCGACCGATACGGTGTGATCCGATGTTGACAGGCAAGTATCGGCTTGCATAACGTTCTGGTGTGTGGGTGACGTCTTCAAGGCCTTGGCCGACCCCACGCGCCGCACGATCCTCGACGAGCTGACCGACCGGAACGGGCAGACGCTGTTTGAGATCTGCTCGCGCCTGGCGGTCAAGCACGGGCTTGGCTCGTCGCGGCAGGCGATCTCGCAGCACCTCGACGTTCTGGAGGCCGCGGGTCTGGTCGAGACCAGGCGCGAGGGCCGGTACAAGTTCCACTACATCAACACCACGCCGCTCGAACCGATCGTCGAGCGGTGGCTCAAGAAGACCGGGAAGGACGCCGGTGGCCGCCTCGGCACCGGCGCCGGTACCGGCGGGAGGGATCGACATGAGAATCAACCTGGCCAGCGTGCTCGTTGACGACCAGGAGAAGGCGCTGCGGTTTTATACCGAGGTCCTCGGTTTCCAGGAGAAGGCCAACGTTCCGCTGGGTGAGCATCGGTGGATCACCGTGGTGTCCCCGGAGGATCCGGATGGCACCGAGCTCGTCCTCGAACCCGACGAACACCCGGCGGCCAAGCCGTTCAAGAAGGCGCTGGTCGCCGACGGCATCCCGTTCACTGCCTTCGCCGTCGACGACGTCCAGGCGGAGCACGAGCGGCTGCGCGGGCTCGGGGTGCACTTCACCCAGGAGCCCGCGGATATGGGGCCGGTGACCACGGCAGTGCTCGACGACACCTGCGGCAACCTGATCCAGATCGTCCACCGGGCCGGGTAGTCCTG
>DAITAE010000828.1:0-1714 GCA_036824445.1 Streptosporangiaceae bacterium
CCGCTACCTGCGCACGCTCTACCCGCCCGAGGTCCGGATCGCGATCGTCTGCGACAACTTCTCCCCGCACCTGACGACGAAGAAGTGTCGTCGGGTCGCGGACTGGGCCGAGGCGAACAACGTCGAGATCGCCTACACCCCGACGAACTCCTCCTGGCTCAACCGCATCGAGGCCCAGTTCACCGCGCTGCGCTACTTCACCCTCGACGGCACCGACCACCCCAGCCACCAGCAGCAGGCCAGCATGATCCGCCGCTACCTCATCTGGCGCAACAACCACACCCACGACGAACGACTCCGCCGCATCGTCACCCGGGCAACTGTTCGGCGGTGGCCAGGCGGCCCGGCTTCGCCACCGCCGCATACCGTGCAGCGCCGCCGCTCATGCCGGCTGTCCGTTGACGGTTACCTGGGCGCTGGTGGCGTCGGTGACAAGGGCGGCGCCGAACAGTTGACCGGGGGTCCATGTCCCGGGCGCGACTCCGGCCAGAACGCGCCGGGTCGTTTCGGCGGCGACGGCGGCCGTTGCGCGGACGCCCTCACCGGTGTGTAGTTCGGCGGTGACGGTCTGCCCGTCGGGCCCGATGGCCTCGGCCCAGGTGTAGGAGTCGGTTCCGCTGCTGGGCGCTGTCGGGTTTGCGATGTATGCCACGACGTTGGCGGCGCCGCTTGCCAGCCTGGCCGTCTCGAGGTCACCGACTGGCCCGGGCAGCATCGGCCGTTGGGCGCCGCCGAAGGTCAGGACAGTGGCGCCGCCGGGCCGCAGCACCCGGAAGGCCTCGGCGAGGACGCGTGGCTTGTCGGCGGACAGGTTGATGACGCAGTTGGAGATGACTACGTCGACCTGCCCGTCGGGCAGCGGGATGTCCTCGATGTGGCCGTGAAGGAAGCGGGCGTTGGTGACGCCAGCTTGCACGGCGTTGGCGTGGGCGAGGGTGAGCATGTCCGGGTTGGCGTCCAGGCCGTAGGCGGTGCCGCCCCGGGCGACCCGGCGCGCTGACAGCAGCACGTCGAGGCCGCCGCCGGAGCCAAGATCCAGCACGGTCTCGCCCGGGTGGAGCTTGGCGACGGTCAGCCGATTGCCGCAGCCGAGGCTGGCGCGGTTGCTGCCCCTCCGCGTGGCCTGGGGAGCCCGTGGTGCCGGCCCCCCGACCGGTCACGGGCTCCCCGCCATCTGCAGTTGTTATGGGACGCACAGGCGGCGCGGCCGGTTTACCCGTCGTGGCGGTGGCGCTCGTGGATGGCGGCGACGTCCTCGGCGCTGACGCCATGAAAGTGCAAGTGAAGGCCGCTAGCTCAGGTGCCTGCTGTTCCCGCGGGAGCGGCAGGCGGCCCGCACCACCTTCGCTGAGGCAAGGGCCGGGGGCGCGGTGCGGGCTGCGTCCAGCCGTAGGCGGCGCCGCCGCCCGCCCTACGACGCAGTTGCCAGCCCCAAAAAGGCAGCCCAGGCGGCGGCGCCTACACTCGCCGCTACCACGATCGGGAGCACGTAAACGAGTCCGGCCACGGCGGGCTGCCGGTCGGTGTGGTACCGGCCGCGGCGGGCAGATCCGCGGCACGAGCTGACTGAACGGGCGGACCACGTGCGTGCCGTCGCCGCGCTCGATCAGGACGTTACGCTGTCTCCCGCCTGGCCCTCACCAGTTGATGACCTCGATGGGGCTGGCCGCGTTCGTAGTAGACGCGCTGCCAGGCCACTGGGGTTCGCCGGGTT
>DAITAE010000334.1:0-5697 GCA_036824445.1 Streptosporangiaceae bacterium
ATATCTCGGCCTGAACCAACGGGAGACGCCCCATGACAATCCGCCATCGCCTGGCTGACCGAGGCGTGGGCGGCCAGCCAGGGCATCCCGCTGCAGATCCAGTACACGCTCCCGGTGGAGCAGTACGGGCTTGACCCGAACGGCGAGGCCGTCCTGCAGAACGCCGCGGCCAACGGGGCGGCCGTGAGCTCGGTCAACATCATGGTGTTCGACTACTACATCGCCGAGGGCGTGGTGAACATGGGCCAGGCGGCGGTCAACGCGGCCACCAACACCCACGCCCAGCTGGCTGGCATCTTCCCGAGTCTGACCTCGGCGCAGATCTGGAACATGGAAGCGATGACCTTGCTGCCCGGCATCGACGACTACCCGAAGAAAACCGAGGTCACCTACATCCCCGACGCGCAGACCATGCTGAGCCTCGCCCAGGCCAACAACATGAACCTGCTGTCGATCTGGGCGATCCAGCGCGACAACGGCGGGTGCCCGGGCACCCGCGACAGCAACACGTGCTCGGGCATCACGCAGGGAACCTGGGACTTCAGCCACCTGCTGGAGCCCTTCACCGGCTGACCAGCGGTTACCAGATCCGGGCGCGCGTCGGGGACACCAGGAACCGGTGCGGATAGTCCTCGGCGAAGCTCTCCGGCGTCCAGCCGTAGGAGTCGATGAACCCGCGGTACTTGTCCAGGTAGGCGTGCATGGCATCGGCGCCGGGGCCGGCGGGGTCGAGCCTGGCGGTGCCCTCGAAGATGACGTTCGCGCCGCCTCTCCCGTTGCCCTCCAGGTGCAGGGAGACGTGCGGGTTCGACGCGATGTTGCGGATCTTCGGACCGTTCGCGGCGCCGTAGATCAGGAACTCACCGGCCTGCCACAAGAACCAGACCGGGGTCGACTGTGGCTGGCCCGACCGGGTCACGGTGGTCAGCCAGATGATCGGTTCGGCCTGCAGTCGGCCGGCGGCGGCGGCGTGGGCGGGGTTCTCGGCGTTCAGGATCGTCATCTCGGCTCCAATGGGCTGCCGGGTGGCCATGGGTGAAAATGCTGTAATGGCTTCATACTCCGTGAACCCGCAGGCCGTGGCGTGGGCGCGACAGCTCATCGACCGCCGCCAGTACGTGCTCCGCAGCGACTGGGGCAAAGTTCAGCCCGGCGCCAGCGAACGGAACGCCTTCCTGAAGTCGCACACGTGGGATGAGTACGCCCAATGGCATCTCGGGCTCACCGACGGTGCCCGCGACGAGACCAAGGCCAGGTACGCGTTCGTCTACGGGGACTTCCGTCGCGTCCATCGCATGGGCATCATCGCATGTTATTACCGGGCCGCCGAGTGGCGGCACAAGGAAATCGAGCTCGCCGCGCACGAGCTCCTGCAGTACCTGGACGGCAAGCAATCGTGAGGGGACCTGGCGGGCTGGCCGGCCCGGTACGCAGCCCTGAGCCGCATCCGTTCAACCGCAACCGGAGGAAACCGTGATAGCCCGGATCTGGACCGGCGCCACCCGCGCCGCCGATGCCGACGCCTACGAGGAGTACATGCATGAGGTCGCGCTGGCCGGCTATGCGAACGTCGCCGGTAACCGCGCGGTCCTGATGCTCCGCCGGGCCCGCGACGATGACCGGACCGAGTTCACCATGATCACTGTCTGGGAGGGGCTGGAGAATGTCATAGCGTTCGCCGGGCCAGACCCGGAACGGGCCGTGTTCTACCCCCGCGACGAGCAGTTCCTCGTGGAGCGGGATCTCACTGTCCGGCACTACGACGTCTACGGCGATCTTGGCCTGGCCGGCGACCGTCAGCAGCGTGGCTGACCGGGGCCTCTTAGTCCATGGGCCCGCCGGCGACGAACAGGATCTGCCCGGATACGAACCCCGCATCGGGGCTGGCGAAGAACGACGCGGCAAACGCGATGTCCTCCGGCTGGCCGACCCGGCCGACCGGGATGGACTGGGCCGAGATGCGCTGATGCTCCTCGAAGTCCCGGCCGAGCCTGCGGGCGGTGGCGGCGGTCATCGCGCTGACGATGAAGCCGGGTGCGATCGCGTTGACGGTGATGCCCTGGGAGCCAAGCTCAAGGGCGAGCGCTTTGGTGAAGCCGATCACCCCGGCCTTCGCGCTGGCGTAGTTGACGCGGCCGGCGTGGCCGAGCGCCGAAATGCTCGACACGTTGATGATGCGTCCCCAGTGAGCTTGCACCATGTAAGGCACGGTGGCCCGGGTGATGAAGAAAGGCCCGCGCAGGTGCACCCCCTGCACCGCGTCCCACTGCTCGGTGGTCATCTCCAGCAGATCGGCGTCACGGGCGAAGCCGGCGTTGTTGACCAGCACCGTCGGCGGCCCCAGCTCGGCAGCGACGCGCCCGACGGCGCTGGTCACCGCGGCCTCGTCGGCGACGTCGGCGGCGACCGCCGTTGCCGACCCGCCCTGATCTCTGATGGCCTCGACGGTGGTGGCGCAGTCGGCCTCACTCAGGTCGATCACCCCGACCGCGTGACCGTCCCGCGCCAGTCGCTTCGCTACCGCGGCGCCGATGCCACGTGCCGCGCCCGTCACTATCGCGCACCTTTGCTGATCACTCACGGGCGCGACTCTACTCGGCCGGCCGCGCCTGGATCTCGCCTCAGCCGCGGACGAGCAGTTCGGGGCCGTGCTTGCGCAACTCGGTGGCGGAGGTGACGCCGAGCAGCTGCAGGGTTCGCCGGAACTGCTCCGCGAGCAGGTCCAGGGCCTTGTCCACGCCGGGCTCGCCGGCCACCATCAGGCCGTACAGGTAAGCGCGGCCGACCGCGGCGGCGTCGGCACCGAGCGCGATGGCGGTCGCGATGTCGGCACCATGCCGGACCCCGGAGTCGACCAGCACCGCGAGGTCCCCGCCGACCGCGTCCCGCACCGTCGGCAGCAGGTCGATGGGCGCGATGGCGCGGTCGAGCTGGCGTCCGCCATGGTTGGACAGCTGCAGGCCGTCGGCGCCGGCCTCGACCGCCCGGCGGGCGTCGGCGGCGCCGAGCGGTCCCTTGATGACCAGCTTGCCGGTCCAGCGCTCCCGCAGGTCGGCCATGTCGTCCCAGGTGATGCCCGAGTGGAAGAAGCGAGCCGAGCCCGCGATCGTCATGGACCGGCCGACGGCGAGATTCGCGAATTTCATGGCGGGGCTGCGCAGCATCCGCATCCAGTAGGCGGGATGCGACCCTATGTCCGCGATGGTGCGCATGGTCAGCCGGGGCGGGACGGTCAGGCCGTTGCGCACGTCCCGGACGCGCCTGCCCCCGACGACCGTGTCCACGGTGACCACCAGGACCCGGTACCCGCAGGCGGCGGCGCGGTCGACCAGCTCGCGGGTCAGCCCCTTGTCGGTCAGGATGTACAGCTGGAACCACAGATCACCGTGCACGGCGGCGGCCAGCTCGGGGATCGACGTGGTTGCCATCGTGGACAGCGTGTAGGGCAGGCCGCGCCGCGCGGCCGCGCTGGCGGCCGCGGTCTCCCCGGCCGGATGCAACATGCGCGTGAACCCGGTGGGCGCGAGGACAAGCGGCAGCGGGACCGTCTGTCCCAGCACCTGCCCGGTGGTGTCCACCGCCGAGATGTCGGTCAGCGCCCGCGGCACGAAGCGCCAGCGCCGGAACGCCGCGACGTTGCCAGCGAGGCTCAGCTCCTCGTCGGCGGCGCCGTCAACGTAATCGAACACCGGGCGCGGGATCACCCCCCGCGCGCTGCGGCGCAGGTCAGGGATGTCGTGGCAGCGGGCAAGCCGGCGACGTGCCGCACGCAGCTCGGGCGGGCTCACCCGTATGAGCTCGCGGATCTCTGAGAGGTTCACTGCCTGCCCCGGCCGGGTTACCCGGTCACGTAGGTGCCTGGGGCGGGCCCGAGTGGCGGATACTTCCGGCTGCCGAGCGTCTTGGGCGCCGCCTTCTCCGTCCCGGAACGCGCGGTCAGCCACTGCATCCACTGCGGCCACCAGGATCCATGGTGGACGGCCGCCGCCGCGAGCCACCGGTCCGGGTCGGCGGCGTCCGGTGGGCCCTCCCAGTAGTCGTAGCGAGTGCTCGTGGCCGGGTTGACGAACGACTGGATGTGCCCCGACTTGACGACGGCCATCTGTTTGTCGCCGCCCAGCACCTGGGTCGAGGTGTAGGCGGCCCGCCACGGCGTGATGTGGTCGGTGTACCCGGCGACGTGGAAGCTGTCGCAGTCCACCTTCGCGAGGTCGATGGGCGTGCCGAGCACGGTGACCGGCCGGCGGCCCGCCATCGCGTCCACGAGCAGCTCCGTGCTTTCCAGCGCGAACTTCGCGGTGATCGCGGTGGCGTCGTCGTTCCAGGCGAGCACGTCGAACGAGGGAGGGTCCTGGCCGAGCAGCCACCCGCTGACCAGGTAGTTGAACACGAGGTCGTTCGGGCGCAGCCAGGCGAAGCCGGTGCGCACGCTGCGCCCGGGGATGACCTGGCCGCCGGCGGCGGCCCGCCGCAGCACGTTCCGCGAGTTGGTGGTGTCCATCATGCCGATGATGTTGGGGCAGGAGTTGGTGAGCATCGTCACGATGAACGTCGCCGAGCCGGCGGACGCGTCGCCCGTGGCGGCCAGGTGCCCGAGCATGAGCGCGGTAGTCATCCCGCCGGCGCACAGGCCGAGCCAGTTGACGGTGTCACTACGGGTGATCTTCTTGACCACCTCGGCCGCCCGGGCCTGCGCCGCCAGATAGTCGTCCAGCCCCCAGCGCCCATGCCCGAGCTCGGCCCGGGGATTCCGCCAAACGATCATGAACGTCTGGATGCCGCTGGCCACCGCGAACTCCACCAGGCTGCGCCCCGGCGCGAGGTCGAGGACGTAGTGGCGGTTGAGCTCGGGCGGCACCATGAGCAGCGGCCGGCCGCGGACGGCCGCCGTCGCGGGCGTGTACTGCAGCAGTTCGAAGATCTCGTCGCGGTAGACGACGGCGCCCGGTGTGCACGCCAGCTTCTCGCCCACCGGGAAGGGCTCCCTGTTGACCATCTGGGGCATGCCCCCCCGGGTAAGGTCGCGCACCATGTTGCGCCCGCCGCGGAGGGCCGACATTCCGCCGGTCTCGAAGGCGCGCTTCAGCGCGGCCGGGTTGGTCAAGAAGAAATTGGTGGGCGACGTCATGGCGGTGACCAGGTTGGCCAGGTAGCGCGCGCGGGCCTGGCGGTCCCAGGGCCCGTCCACGGCGTCGGCCATCCGGCCCGTCCACTCCTCGAACAGCCGGTAACCCCGGCCGAGCAGGCGGAAGAACACGTTTTCCTGCCAGGTGACGTCCGCGAACCGGCGATCGCCCTCTTCGAACGCGATGCCGGAGCGGCCCAGCGGGATCTTCACCAGCTCACCGGCCAGCCAGGGCATCTGCTTCGCGGCAGCGAGCGGGTTCATCAGGTCGGCGGCCGATTCCAGCATCTCGAGTGGGTCGAATACCCGCCCGCCCGGGCCTTCGCCGCCTGACATGGATGCGTCAGGGTGTGCCATAGCTCCTCCTGGATGCCACGACCTGTCCCCACCAATCTGACCGGCTGGCCGAAGGGGGGTCAAGCGACGCCCCGCCGTGCGGGCAGGCCCGTGCGAGCATGGGCTGGTGCGCAGCCACGTGAGCGAGCTTGCCCGCCCCCGGCGGGGGCACTTTGATCTCGGTACCGGGTATCACGGCGACCTGTGGCTGGATCTGGATGGTCTGTTCCTGTTCC
>DAITAE010000335.1:0-5652 GCA_036824445.1 Streptosporangiaceae bacterium
ACGTCGGGCCCGTCGATGAAGGTCTTGCGGATGACGATGTCGGTCACGATCTCCGACATGCGCTTGAGCCCGGCGATGCACTCCTCCGCGTTGCCGGCGTGGCCCAGCGGCCCGTCGAAGATCACATCGTCGGCCAGGATCGCGCGCAGCCTGGTGAAGTCGCCGCGCTTCCACGCATCGAAGTAGCTGGCCGCGACGTCGGCGACGTTATCCGTCATCTGACTCCTCTCCCCCCTGCCAGTGCCTGGCTGAGGATCTCCAGCGGGTGCCGGGCGGGCCGCCCGGTCCCGTGCGCTATCTGCTGCCGGCAGGAGACGCCCGTCGCCGCGATGATCGTGTCCTCCGGTTCGGCCCGGATGGCGGGGAAGAGCCGGAGCTCGCCGATGCTCATGGACAGCTCATAGTGCTCCGCCTCGAAGCCGAACGAGCCGGCCATGCCACAGCACCCGGCGTCAACCTCGACGACGTCGGCGCCGGGGATGCCCCGGAGCAGGGCCGTCGTGGCGGCGGTGCCCGCGAGCGCCTTCTGGTGGCAGTGGCCGTGGAACAACACGCGGCGGCCGCTGACGGCGTTGTCCTGCGGCAGGACGAGCCTGCCCGCGCGGACGGCATCCAGCAGCAGCTCCTCCGGCAATCGCGTGGCGGCCGCCACCGCGGCGACCCTCGCGTCGCCGGGCAGCAGGGCCGCGTATTCGTCGCGCAGCGTCAGCAGGCACGACGGCTCCACTCCGACGATCGGCACGCCGCGTGCGGCAGCCTCAGCGAGACGGCCGGTCATGCCCGCCGCCATCCGCCGGGCCGCGTCGAGCAGCCCCTTGGACAGGCTCGCCCGTCCACAGCACCCTGCGTCCTCGAGCCGGACCCGCCAGCCAGCGAGCTCCAGGAGTTCGACGGCAGCCATCCCGGCCGGGGGCTCGGTGAAGGTGGTGAAGGAGTCGGCGAGAAAGATCAGCTCGCCCCGGGACGTCGGCGCCGCTGGGCCAGGCCGTCGCCGGAACCAGCTGCGCAGGTCATGCCGCTGAAACCGGGGCAGCGGACGGGCGGCGCTGATCCCCAGCCAGCGTTCCGCCGCCAGGCGGGCGGGCCGCCACCCGCTGACGGCGTTGGACAGCGGGAACGCGGCCGAGCCCAGGCGGTTCAGCGCGCGGATAGACCCGAACATGCGCGAGCGCAGCGGTACGCCGTGCTGATCCTGATAGGCGGCGAGCGCTTCCGTCTTCAGCGCCGCCATGTCGACGCCGAGCGGGCACTCGCTTTGGCATGCCTTGCACTCAAGGCACAGGTCGAGTATGCCGTGCAGCCGGTCGTCGCCGAGCGCAGCCCGCGGATCGGGCATCGAGAGCGCGTGCAGCAGGGCATTCGCCCGGCCCCTGGTGGAGTGCTCTTCGTCGCGAGTGGCCATGTACGACGGGCACATGACGCCGGTCGACGCTTTGCGGCACAGCCCGATATTCATGCACCGGTCGGCGGCGCCGCGCATCCCGCCGGCGGCACTGAAGCGGAGCCGCGTCGCGAACGGCGGGGCGGGCGGCTGCGCCGCATCGCGCAGGTGATCCGTCATCGCGGGCGCGTTCACTATCTTCCCCGGGTTCATCCGGTTCCCGGGGTCGAAGAGCCGCTTCGTCTCCTGCATGGCCACGTAGAGCTCATCGCCGAACACACGGCGGTTGAACTCGCTGCGGGCGAGCCCGTCGCCGTGCTCGCTGGAGTTGACCCCGCCATACTCCAGGACGAGCTCGCGCACCTCCTCGGCGACCGCACGCATCAGCTCCGGCTGCCCGGGCGCGGACAGATCCACGAATGGGCGGATGTGCAGGCACCCGACCGAGCAGTGGCCGTAGAAGCCAGCGGTCAGGCCATGGGCGTCGAGGATTCGCCGGAAACGGCTCGCATAGGAGGCCAGCCTGGCCGGCTCGACCGCGGTGTCCTCGACAAAGGCCAGCGGCCTGCGCGCGCCGGTGCTCGCCGCCATGAGCAGGCCCAGGCCGGCCTGGCGGACGTTCAGCAGCGCCGCCTGCTCCGCCGCGTCAACGGCACGGAGCATGTGGTAGCCGTGGCCGTGTGCACGCCAGCGTTCACCCAGGCGGTCGAGCCCGGCGACCGCCTCGGCCAGGGTGTCGCCGAAGAACGTGACAAACAGCAGGGCCTCCGGGTCACCGTGCAGGATCGACCCGAGCGCCCGGTATTCGATCTTCTGGCGGGACAGCTCGAGGATCGTGCGGTCCAGCAGCTCGACAGCCGCTGGCTGGCAGGCCAGCGCGTCTTCCGTCGCCTCGATCGCCGCCTGCACGGATGCGAAGTGGCCCACGGCGATGACCCGGAACCGCGGCGCGGGCACGAGCTGGACCGTCGCCTCCACGACGGTGGCCAGGGTGCCCTCGGAGCCGACCAGGAGCTTCGCCAGATCGAGCCCTCGGGCCCCGGCGGGTCCGGCCAGCCGGTCCAGCCGGTAGCCACCGGCTTGCCGCCAGAACCGCGGGAAGCCGGTGGCAATGGCCTCCCGGTGGCGTTCCAGCAGGCCGGGCAGCTCCCGGCAGATCGCCCCGTCGAGCGTTGCCGCGGCGGCGCGGGTCAGCCGCTCCCCCTCCGTCAGCGGGCCGAACGCCGACCGGCTCCCGTCGGACAGCACGACGTCGAGCGCGAGCACATGGTCGATCGTCATGCCATAACGCACCGACTGGCTGCCGGCCGAGTTGTTGCCGATCATCCCGCCGAGCGTGGCCCGGTTGCTGGTGGACGTGTCCGGTCCGAACACGAGCCCGTACCGGGCAGCCGCCAGGTTCAGCTGCTCCTGCACCACGCCGGGCTGCACCCGCGCCAGCCGCCGTTCGGCGTCGATCTCGATGATCCCGCCCATGTGCCGGGACAGGTCCATCACGACCGCGCGCCCGACCGTCTGGCCGGCCAGGCTGGTTCCCGCGCCGCGGGGCAGCACCGGAACGCCGAACCCGGCGGCGGTGACGGTGGTGGCGGCGACGTCGTCGGCGCCGCGGGGGAAGACAACGCCGATCGGCTCGATCGCGTACATGCTCGCGTCGCGGGAGAACAGGTGCCTGCTGTAGGAGTCGAACCGGATCTCACCGCCGACCACACGGCGCAGCGCCGCTGCGAGTTCCGCGCCCGCGCCGGCGGGCTCAGCGGCTGGATCGCTGATGACGAGCACCTCCTCCGGCCCGCCGCCGACCGGCCCTGAACGCACGAGCTGACCCGTGCCGTGCAGAGCGCCGCTGCCCGCCGCGACACTATGGTAGTGACGCCTGGCACATGGGGAGCGGTCAGCCGGGTCATACAGCGGCGGCACCGAACTGGGGAGATGCGTGGACCTCGGGCTGAACGGCAAGGTCGCACTCGTGACGGCGTCGAGCAAGGGCCTGGGCAAGGCGTCGGCGCTCGCACTGGCGCGCGAGGGCGCGCGGGTCACGATCTGCGCCCGGACTGAGGCGGACCTGGAAGCCGCCGCCGAGGAGATCCAGGATGAGACGCACGCCGAGGTGCTCGCCATACAGGCGGACCTCACGACCGCCGAGGGCATCGAGAGCGTCGTTGCCGCGACGGCCGAGCGTTTCGGCGGCGTGGACGTCCTTGTGAACAACTCCGGCGGCCCGGCGCTGGGCAGGTTCGCGGACTTGACCGACGACGACTGGCGGCAGGCCTTCGAGGTTGTCACGCTGAATTTCGTCCGTTTTGTCCGTCAGGTCGTGCCCTATATGCGCGCCAGCCGGTGGGGCCGGATCATCGGGATCCAGTCCAGCTCCGTGAAGGAGCCGGTTGAGGGCATCGACCTGTCGAACGGGATCCGGCCCGGCATCGCCGGGCTGATGAAGGCGATCATGCCTGGCCTGGCGAGGGATGGCATCACGATCAACCTCGTGCTTCCGGGCAGGTTCCTCACCTCCCGCACCAGCCCCGGCGCCGGGCGTAGCCCGGAGGCTGACAAGGCGCTCCAGGAGCAGCTGGCGCCCCTTGCCGCGGCGATCCCGCTGGGCCGCTTCGGTGAGCCGATCGAGCTCGGCAACGTCGTCGCGTTCCTGGCCTCGCAGCAGGCCTCCTACGTCACCGGCGCCGTCTACCAGGTCGACGGGGGCAGCATCAAGTCCAACGTCTAGCGACCCGCAGCGCCGCCATCGCCGGCGGTCTGCTGGGTGCCTGTGACGGTGGCGCCTTTCCGCCCGCCGGCTTGCGCCCGATGCCGGTGCCCCGCCCCGGTCGGGGTCTCGGCCCGGGCCTGCCTGGCCGCCGCGCTTCACGGTCCTGCGGCGCCGTCGCCACCCGCTGCGTGAACAGGTAAGGGATGATCAGCAGGCAACCCCACACTCCGGCGAGGGCCCAGCCGCCCAGCACGTCGGTCATCCAGTGGACGGCGAGGTAGAGCCGCGTCAAACCGACCACGAACGCGATCAGGGCGGCACCCGCCAGCAGCAGCGCCCGCAACCTCACCGAGCGCCCAACCATCAGCATGAACGCCAACATGCCCCAGGTGGCCAGGGCCTGTGCCGCGTGCTGAGAGGGATAGGCCCAGCCATGGGCCGAGGCCAGCCAGTCGCTGGCGGGCGGGCGGGGCCGGCCGACCAGAATCTTGATCAGCAAGGACCATGCCGCGGCGCCGGCGAGCGCCAGCGCGGGCAGGGCCGCCACCAGCCAGCGGCGGCGCCACCGCCACAGTCCCAGGCCTGCGGCGATCACCACCGGCCAGAGCACGAAGCCCGAGCCGAGCCAGGTGAGCGCCCTGGCAAGGCTGGTAAGCCACGGCGTGCGGTGGCCGACAAAGAAAGCCAGGACCTGCGGATCGTAGCGGGCGCTGTTGATGTGGTGGACGACGCTGAACGTCAGCGATCCCAGCGACCAGGCGCATGCCGCGAGCGTGAGAACGGCGACCGTCAGCGCGAAGCCGGTAGGGCCGCCGGTGTGGAAGCGTGCCGCGAGCCACCGGAGCTGGCCCGGGAAGCGGCGCCGCAGCCAGGAAGCCAGGCGGCTGCCGGCCAGCCGGGTGGTTTGCCGCCCGGCCCAGCTCTGCGGGTCACGCGCCGTCCGCAGCAGGTGCCCGAGAATGAGCGCGAACACCACGACCAGGAACAGGGCGATGCCGACGTCGGTGGCGTAGCGGGCGACATGCTTCCAGCTCGCGCCCGCGATATAGCCCAGCACGATCATCGTCGCGCCCCAGATCGCACCGCCGGCCACGTTGAAGGGCAGGAAAACCCGGTAAGACATGCGTGCCATGCCGGCCAGGCCCGGGACCAGGACGCGCAGGGCGGCGGTGAACCGGCCGAAGAACACCGCCCGGCCGCCCCGTCTGGCCAGGTAGTCCTGGGCCCGTTCGACGCGGTGGGGCTTGACGAGGCGGTGGAACCGCGTGGCCTGCAGCATGCGGGCGCCGTACTCGCGGCCGACCAGGTAGCCGACCGAGTCGCCGATGACCGCCCCGCAGATCCCCGCGAGGAACACCGCCCACAGGCTTACCCGCCCATAGGACGCAAGCACTCCGCCGAGGATCAGCGCGGTCTCCCCCGGAAAGACGAAGCCAAGGAACGCCGACGCCTCAAGGGCGGGGACCGCGAAGACAATCAGCAGCGCCACCCATCCGCTCAGGCTGAGAATGTGCTCGATCAGGCTGGTCATCGTGCACCCAAGGATAGGAGCGCGGCGCAACGG
>DAITAE010000829.1:0-1702 GCA_036824445.1 Streptosporangiaceae bacterium
CGGGCGCGGCGGCCCCGCTCGCGCATCCGCTCCTTGGCGTCAAGCACCGCCTTGCGCAGCCGCACCGCGGACGGGGTGACTTCCACACACTCGTCGTCCGCGCAGAACTCCAGCGCCTGCTCCAGGCTCAGCACCCGCGCCGGCACCAGCCGCTCCAGCTCCTCCCCGGTGGACTGCCGCACGTTGCTGAGCTTGCGCTCCCGGGTGATGTTGACGTCCATATCGTCGGCCCGGGAGTTCTCGCCCACGATCATCCCCTCGTAGACCTCGGTGCCCGGCGACACCAGCAGCGAGCCGCGCTCTTGGAGTGAGAAACAGGCGTAGCTGGTGACCGTCCCGGACCGGTCGGCCACCAGCGACCCGGTCGGGCGCACCCGCATCGCCCCCGACCACGGCTCGTAGCCCTCGAACACGTGATGGGCGATGCCGGTCCCCCGGGTGTCGGTGAGGAACTGGGTCCGGAACCCGATCAGGCCACGGGCGGGCACGGTGAAGTCAAGCCGCACCCAGCCGGTGCCGTGGTTGGTCATGTTCTCCATCCGGCCCCTGCGCACCGCCAGCAGCGAGGTCACCGCGCCCAGGTAGTCCTCCGGCACGTCGACGGTGAGCCGTTCCACCGGCTCGTGCAGCGCGCCGTCGACCTGCTGGGTGACGACGGTCGGCCGGCCCACGGTCAGCTCGAACCCCTCCCGGCGCATGGTCTCGACCAGCACCGCCAGCGCGAGCTCGCCCCGGCCCTGCACCTCCCACGTGTCTGGCCGGGCGGTGGGCAGCACCCGCAGCGACACGTTGCCGACCAGTTCCCGCTCGAGCCGGTCACGGACCAGCCGCGCGGTGAGCTTGGTGCCCTTCTCGCGCCCAGCCAATGGACCGGTGTTGACGCCGATCGTCACCGACACCGCCGGCTCGTCCACCGTGATCAGCGGCAGCGGCCGCGGGTCGTCGGCGTCCGCCAGCGTCTCGCCGATCATGATGTCGGCGATGCCCGCCACCGCGATGATGTCCCCCGGGCCCGCGGTCTGGGCCGGCACCCGCTCCAGCGCCTCGGTGAGGTACAGCTCAGTTATCTTCACGCGCTCCACCGAGCCGTCCCGCCGACACCAGGCCACCTGCTGGCCGCGGCTGATCGTCCCGCTGTGCACCCGGCACAGCGCGATCCGGCCCAGGTACGAGGAGGCGTCCAGGTTGGTGACGTGCGCCTGCAGCGGCGCGCGGGGGTCGTACGACGGCGCGGGCACCGTCTCGCGCAGCACGGTGAACAGCGGCTCCAGGTCAGGCGAGTCCGGCAGAGTGCCGTCCTCCGGCCGGGTGAGCGAGGCCCGGCCGGTCCGGGCGGAGGCGTACACGATCGGAAACTCGATCTGTTGCTCGGTCGCGTCGAGGTCCAGGAACAGCTCGTAGCAGGCGTCCACCACCTCCGCGATCCGGGCGTCGGCCCGGTCCACCTTGTTGATCACCAGGATGACCGGCAGCCCGGCCTCCAGCGTCTTGCGCAGGACGAACCGGGTCTGCGGCAGCGGTCCCTCACCCGCATCGACCAGCAGCAGGACCCCGTCCACCATGGAAAGCCCGCGCTCCACCTCGCCGCCGAAGTCGGCATGACCCGGGGTGTCCACGATGTTGATGGTCAGCCCGCCGTGGGCGACGGCGGTGTTCTTGGCCAGGATCGTGATGCCCTTCTCCCGCTCCAGGTCGCCGGAGT
>DAITAE010000336.1:0-1277 GCA_036824445.1 Streptosporangiaceae bacterium
TCGCCGCCAACCTGACCAAGCTCGTGCACGGAGCATGGCTTCCGCTGCTCATCGCCATCGCGGCGTTCACGATCCTCACCACCTGGCAGAAGGGCCGGGAACTGGTCACCCGTCAGCGCCAGCGCGACGAGGGGCCGCTGCGGGCGTTCATCGACCAGCTCCACGCCATGAAACCCCCGCTGCAACGGGTGCCCAGCACCGGCGTCTTCCTCAACCGCGGCAAGGCCACGGCCCCGCTGGCGCTGCGCGCGAACGTCGAACACAACCAGATCCTCCACGAGCACACCCTCATCCTCGCCATCGAAACCGTGCCCGTGCCCCACGTTCCGGCGGCCGAGCGGCTCACTATCGATGACCTCGGCTATAAAGACGACCGGATCATCCACGTCACCGCCCGTTTCGGCTACATGGACCACACGAACGTCCCCGGCCTCCTGCCGCTGATCGCCAAAGCCGAGATCGAAAGCCCTCTCGACGACGACAGGCTGTCCTACTTCCTGTCGCGCATCGAGCTACACCGGGGCGACACACCCGGCATGAGCGGCTGGCGCAAACGCCTCTTCCTCGCGACCTCACGGGTCACCGCCGACGCCGCTGAATACTTCCAGCTCCCCCGCGAACGCACCGTCATCATGGGCTCACGCATCGAGCTCTAGGAGCTCGCCGGCGCTGCTGCACTCGGGCGGAAGGCATGAGAATCCTGAGGTAACGATGGAACCGATCACCGATGAGCTCATGCACGGCATGCCCGGCTCGAGCCTGTCCGCCTGACCGTGACGTCCCCCGCCCTGGGCTCCGGGCCGCTCATCACCTTCGGGCACGGGACCGCGAGCGCCGAACGGATCGCCGGACTGCTGCGAGGCGCCGGGGTGACCGCTCTCGTCGATGTCCGCACCGCGCCCGGCAGCCGCCGCAACCCGCACGTGAGCCGGGCCGAGCTGGCGCGCTGGCTGCCTGCCCATGGCGTCTCCTACCGGTGGGA
Source organism: Streptosporangiaceae bacterium (assembly GCA_036824445.1). GTDB lineage: Bacteria > Actinomycetota > Actinomycetes > Streptosporangiales > Streptosporangiaceae > UBA9676. The sequence goes on from DAITAE010000336.1 coordinate 983, forward strand.
GAAACGGCTTGGCGGCTTCCGGGTGCCGGCGCCGGACTCACCGGACGGAGCCTGGCGCGAGCCCGCCTTCCGCGGTTATGCCGGCCACATGCGGGAGCCGGACTTTCTTGCCGCGATCGACGAGGTCCTCGCGCAGGGCGAGCTGGAGCGGACGGTCGTGATGTGCAGCGAGAGCCTCTGGTGGCGCTGCCACCGGAGGCTCATCGCGGACTTCGCCGAGCTGGCCCGCGGCTTTACCGCCCGGCATCTCATGCATAACGGCGAGCTGGCCGAGCACCGGCAGTCGCCCGGGGTC
>DAITAE010000336.1:1377-5643 GCA_036824445.1 Streptosporangiaceae bacterium
CCGGCATCTCATGCATAACGGCGAGCTGGCCGAGCACCGGCAGTCGCCCGGGGTCCGGCTGCGCGGAGACGGCCTGCTGATCTATGACGGCGGCCAGGGCAGGCTCGAGTAGCCTGTTCGGGATCCAGCAGCGTCCCACAGCGAACACCGCACGTGTTTGATGCTGTGTTTGACGGTTACCCGGCCGTGTCAGGTACGTGGTGCAGTCGGACCGCGGGCGCGTTAGATCGCATCAGCGGTTGATGGCCGTGAGCAGCGCCGTTCGGTTACTGTCGGCGGTAGTGCAGCACGATGCGTCGCAGCCTGCGGACTCGGTTCGCGCGGCAGAAGTGATCGCAGCGCTATGTCTGGCGACAGATCTCGCCCTGGGGCTGCCATTCGAGCATGGCTTGCACAGCACGCTGTTCGCGATGCGGCTCGGCGAACGCCTGGGCGTCGACGCCGAAACCGCCTCTCGAACGTACTATGCGTGCCTGCTCTTCTACTCCGGATGCACCGCCGATGCTGAGACCGCTGCCGAGCTCTTCCCGGATGAGACCGCTCTGCTGACGCATTTCACCCCCGTGATGTTCGGCTCACGCCCCGAGGTGATGGCCGGCGTCATGCGCGCGCTCGCGGTTCCGGGCAGCCCTGGGCCCGCCCGGGCCGTTCAGGTCGCCCGCAGGCTCCCCAGAGCTGTCCGCACCCATCGGGGCCATCTCGCCGCCCTGTGCGAAGTGGCGCAGATGCTGACCGACCGGCTCGGCCTGCCCGCCTCCGTCCGCGACCTTTTCCCTCATCTCACGGAGCGCTGGGACGGGAAGGGTGAGCCCGGCAAGGTGAAGGGTGACGCTGTCCCGTTGCCCGTGCGCATCGTCCACGTGGCGAGGGATGCCGCGTTCCAGCGTGCGCTGGGCGGCGAAGCGTACGCCGCTCAGGTCATGCGGGACCGAGCGGGACACGCCTTCGATCCGGCGATTGCCACGCTGCTCGCCGATCAGGCCGCCGAAATCCTGGCGTTGGATGACGACGTGCCGGCCTGGGATGAAGCGCTGGCCCGTGAGCCAGTTCCCCACCGCACCCTGGATGGTGAGGCGATCGAGCGTGCGCTGGCGGCGATGGGCGACTTCGCTGACCTCGCTTCCCCCTACCTCGTCGGTCACTCTGCCGGGGTTGCCGACCTGGCGTGCGGCGCCGCCCGCCGTTGCGGCCTGGAAAGCGCTGAACTGATCAGGATTCGCCGCTCCGCGCTGGTCCATGATCTGGGACGGGTCGCGGTACCCGTCCGGATCTGGCAGAAGGCAGGACCACTGACCCCCGATGAGTGGGAGCGGGTCAGGCTGCACGCATACCACTCGGAACGCATTCTCATGCGGTCGCCCTTCCTCACCGCCCTCGCGCCGGTCGCGACGGCCCACCACGAGCGGGTCGATGGCTCGGGCTATCATCGCGGGGCAGGCGCCGCGGCCCTGGGCCCGGCCGCGCGCCTGCTGGCCGTGGTCGACGCCTATCACGCGATGACCGAACCAAGACCGCACCGCGAATCGCTCAAGCCAGCCGAGGCAGCCGAGATCCTCGGCCGGGAGGCGCGCGCGGGGCACCTGGACATCGACGCCGTCTCCGCCGTGCTGGACACGGCCGGGCACGCCAGACCCCGGATCGGGCGGCCATCAGGGCTGACCGAACGCGAGGCCGAGGTCGTCGGCCTGCTGGCGCGGGGCCTGCAGACCAAGCAGATCGCGCGTGCCCTTGGGATCTCGGTCAAGACAGCGGACCGGCATGTTCAGAACGCCTACGGCAAGATCGGCGTTTCGACGCGTGCGGCGGCGACGCTGTTCGCGATGGAGCACGGGCTCGCCGTATGGGGAGAACTCCCGATGGTGCCGGGCGGTCACCGGCCCTAGCCTCCTTGACAGGTCGGCGGCTGAGGGAAGCTGCCGAGCGCCTGACCAGGAGGAACACGATGGCCAGCGACACGATCGACGCGAGGCCGGCCGGCGCACGGGTGGAACGGTACCGGCAGGCCGAGCGTGCCCTATGGGCCCACTATGGACTGAACCCGGCCGAGCGCTGGGTCGAACTGAAACAACCTCCCGCCCGCCTGCGGCTGCTGGAGACCGGATCCGGCGCGCCGGTGCTGTTCGTCCACGGCACGGCGGGCCCGGGTTCGTGGCCGGCCCTCATCCGTGAGCTGCGCGGTTTCCGCTGTCTCGTCCTCGACCGCCCGGGCTGGGGGCTGAGCTCGGCAGTCGACTTCGCCGGGCACGAGTACCAGGCTCTCGTCGCCGACATGCTGCGGGGCGTGCTCGATGGCCTCGGTCTCGAGCGGGCGCACGTGGTCGGCGGGTCGATCGGCGACGTCTGGGCGCTCCGGCTTGCGGCCCGGCATCCCGCCAGAGTTAACCGGGTGGTCCTGCTCGGCGGCGGCCCGGTGGTGCCCCAGGTGCGCGTCCCGCCGGTTATCAGGCTGATCGCCTCGCCGGCCGGGGCGCTGATGGTGCGCATGCCGGCGAATCCCCAGCGAGTGCGCTCGATCCTGCGCAACAGCGGGCACGGTGCCAGCCTCGACGCCGGGCGGTTTCCAGAGTCGTTCATCGACTGGCGGGTCGCACTGGAGCGGGACACCCACTCGATGAGGAACGAACGCGAGATGGTCCGCGCCGTCGTGCGCGGGAACAACTGGCGGCCCGGGCTCACCTTCGACGACGCCGAACTCGCCGCGATCGAGCGGCCGACGATGTGCGTGTACGGCACCGCCGACCCGGTGGGTACCGCCGATCTGTGGCGGCACGTCACGGAGCTGGTGCCCCGAGGAAAGCTCGTCGTGCTCAACGGGCTTGGCCACCATCCCTGGCTCGATGATCCCAGTGGGGTCGCCGCTGAAGTCGATGGCTTCCTGGCGGATGGCTCCGGAGCGGCATGACTTCTGGGGCCGGAAAGCCAGATGTGCGCGTGCCGACGATGTGCTTCGATGGCGCGCATGGCGCACGACCTCGTCCACCCTCCCAAGGCGCGTCACGGCGATCACATCGCCGTCCTGTCACCGTCGTTCGCGGCGGCCGGCGCCTATCCTGCGGTGCACGAGCAGGCAATGCGCCGGCTCACCGAAGTGACCGGCCTCATCCCGGTCGAGTACCCGACGACACGCACGGTGGGGGCGACGCCGCAGTCACGTGCCGCCGACGTCAACGCCGCCTTCGCTGATCCAGCGATCCGCGGCATCCTGGCGGTGATCGGCGGCGAGGACCAGATCACGGTCATCCCGTACCTGGACGCCGAGCTCGCCCGGCGCGACCCCAAGCCGTTCCTCGGGATGAGCGACAACACCAACCTTCATCACTGGCTGTGGGCGAACGGCGTCGCGAGCTTCTACGGCGGCTCGTCCCAGGTGCACCTCGGCCCCGGCCCCGGAGTCGACGACGTCCACGCGCGGTCGCTGCGAGCCGCCCTCGTCACCGGTGAGACGCTCGAGATCACCGACCCGGGCGAGTCGGAGGATATCGGCTTCGAATGGGGCGACGCGCGCGCGCTGACCTCCTTCGGTGAACGCGAGCCGACCGAGCCCTGGAGCTGGCACGGCCCGGCGCGTTCGGTGACCGGCCGTAGCTGGGGCGGCTGCCTTGAGGTCATCGAGTGGGTCCTCACCGCGGGGCGGTTCCCCTTTAATCCGGACGTCCTCGACGGTGGCGTGCTCATCATCGAAACCTCGGAGGAGCTCCTGCCTGCGCGCGAGGTTGGATGGATCGTGCGCTCGCTGGGTGAGCGCGGCGTCCTCGCCGCCGTAGATGCTGTCCTCGTCGGCCGCCCGCCGGTGTCCGACTTCACCCGCCGCCCGTCTGCCGGCGAACGTGCCCGGCTGCGCGGCGAGCAGCGTGACGTCGTCGTCGAGCTCGTCGGCCGGTACAACCCCGAAGCCGTCACGTGCGTCGGCATCCCATTCGGCCACACGCGACCCCAGTGGATCGTCCCGCACGGCGGCGCGATCACGGTCGACGGCGCCGCGCGCCGGGTGGTCGCCGACTACTCGTAGCAGACCAGGCCGGTACAGAACCGAACGCGCGCGGTCTGCAGCAAGCGCCCGCCTACGTGGGATGAGGGTTTCAGCCGATGACGTCAGCGGCTGCGGGTGTGCTGCGCTCCTCGGGAGCGGGTGTGCTGCGCTCAGCGGGAGAGGTCTGGCGCGGGACGGTCCGGCGCGGCAGCAGCTCGAGGGCGGCCTCCGTCAGGCCGGCTCCGGCCAATCGGCCGGCCAGCTCGCCAGATAGGTCGCATGCTGGCCGAGGCCGG
>DAITAE010000830.1:0-1693 GCA_036824445.1 Streptosporangiaceae bacterium
TGCCCGGGCGCGGGAACCATCTCGTCCGGCTCGAAGACCCCGGTGATCAGGTCATGGCGCCCGATCCGCTCCAGCCCGGCGCGGGCCAGTACCACGGCGTCGAGTTCGCCGGAGGTGACCTTCGCGAGCCGGGTGCCGGCGTTGCCGCGGACCGGGACCGGCCGGATGTCGGCTCGCATCAGCCGCAGCTGCGCGGCCCGGCGGGGCGACCCGGTGCCGATGAGCGCACCGGTGGGCAGGTCCGCCAGCTTTGCGCCGTCCCTTGCCACGAGCGCGTCCCTGGGGTCGCCACGGGGTGGCACCGCCGCGAGCGCGATGCCGGGCACGGCGGCGGTGGGGAGGTCCTTGAGGGAATGGACGGCGAGGTCGACGTCCCCGGCGAGCAGGCAGTTGCGCAGCGCGCTCACGAAGACGCCGGTGCCCCCGATCTGCGTCAACTGGGCCTGGCTGACGTCGCCGAACGAGGTCAGCCCGACCAGCTCGACCGCCACCCCGGCGCGCTCCCTGATCAGGTCGGCGACGGTCTCGGACTGGGTCATGGCCATCGGGCTCTTGCGCGTTCCCAGGCGCAGCACCGACCTGCTCATGCCGAACCACCCGGGGTGAGGTCCGCGTCTGCCGTGGTGACGAAGTCGATCGCGTCCTGGTCAAGGTCGAAGAGCACGCGGAGGGCCGCTTCGTACGAGTCGCCGCTCGGCGAGCCGGCCAGTTCCTTGACCCGCACGGTCGGCGCGTGCAGCAGCTTGTGCGCTACCCGCTGCATCGCCACCGAGATCTCCGCCTCGGCCCGCTCGTCCAGTGGTCCCAGCTTGCCCGCCAGCCGGTCCAGTTCGGCCTCCACCACCTCGGCGGCCTTCGCGCGAAGCGCGATCACGGTTGGTGACACCCTGGCCGCGTGCCGGGCGGAGACGCGCGCGGCGAGCTCCTCGGCAACGATCGCCCGGACCGCCGCAACGTCCTCGGCCCGCACCGCCGCGACGGCCGTTCCCGCCTCCTCGAGCGAATCGAGGCCAAGCACACTCACCGCGGGCAGCTCGCCGGCGGCGCGGTCCACATCATGCGGCAGCGCAAGGTCGAGCAGGACCAGCGGCCGGCTCCCCGCTTGCCCGCCCGCGCCGTCGGCCCGCAGGCGGAGCGCCTGGGCGGTCATCTCGGCCGTGATCACCAGGCCGGCCGCCCCCGTGCAGGAGATGACCAGGTCGGCGTCGGCCAGGGCGGCGGGCAGGTCGCCGAAACCGGCGGTGGACCCGGATACCGACGCCGCCAGCCGGCCCGCCCGCTCGGCGGTGCGGTTGGTGACCGCGATCCTTGCCGCGCCGAAACGATCAGCCGTCGCGACGGCGAGCGCGCTCATCGAGCCGGCGCCCACCACAAGCACGTCCAGCCCGGCGAGCGGGCGGACCGGGCCGGGCGCGTCCGCGCCGCTGCCGGATTTCAGCCGCACCGCCGCGAGCCCGACGCCCACGCTCACCAGGTTCGCGCCCGCGCGGTCGATCCCGGTTTCCGCGTGTGCCCGTTTGGCGGTGTGCAACGCGAGCGTGCCGAGGCCGTCGAGCGCCCGGCCGAGCGTCCCCTGCTCACGCGCCTGAGCGATCGCCTGGCGCACCTGACCGAGGATCTGGCTCTCGCCGACGACCATGGAGTCCAGCCCGGCGGCGACCGTGAGCAGGTGCTGGACCGCCCGGTCCTCGTA
>DAITAE010000337.1:0-5606 GCA_036824445.1 Streptosporangiaceae bacterium
ATGCCCCGGTTGCCGCCGGTGACAAGGGTTGATCGGCTCATATCAGCTGGTACCTCCCGGCTGGGTCAGACGCGATCCTGCGCAGCGTACCCGGTTGGCCCGGCCTCATCCGGGATGGCGGCGACGAATCCGGCGGCCCGGGCGTGGGATAGGTTGCGACTCGTGGCTGACAGCGCTGCGAACGGAACCACGGGCAACGGAACCACGGGCAACGGAACCACCGGCAACCACCCCGGTGACGACCACTCCGGCGACCGCACCGGGCAGATCGACCCCGAGTTCACCACCTACCCCCTGCACGAGCTCGCCGCGGCGGCTCTGCAGCGCGCCGCCGACCTTGGCGCACAGCACGCGGACTTCCGCGCCGAACGCATCCGGGAACAGCAGATCCGGCTGTCCGACGGCAAGCTGGTGACCCTGTTCGACGGCGACGATCTGGGGCTGGCGGTGCGGGTCGTGCTCGATGGCACCTGGGGGTTCGCGTCCGCGGTCGACCTGACCCAGGCGGCCGCGCTGCGCGCCGCCGAGGAGGCGGTCGAGGTGGCGAGGGTGGCGGCCGCTATTAATACCGAACGCATTGAGCTCGCCGACGAGCCTGCCTACGGCGATGTCAGCTGGGTGTCCGCCTACCGGGTGGACCCGCTGCAGGTCAGCGTCGCCGACAAGGTCGCCCTGCTCGCAGGCTGGAGCTCCAGCCTGCTCGCCCACGACCGGATCGATCACGCGGACACCTCGCTGCACCAGGTCCGGGAGTGCAAGTTCTACGCCGACGGGGCCACCACCGCGCTCCAGCAGCGGGTGCGGCTTCACCCGGTGGTGACCGCGGTGACGGTCGAGCCCGGCGGCCGGTTCGAGACCATGCGCACGCTGGCCCCGCCGGCCGGGCGCGGGCTGGAATACCTGGGGGGCAGCCCGTGGGCCGGACCGGGCGCCACGGCCTGGGACTTCCCCGCCGAGCTGGCACAGATGCCCGGCCTGCTCGCCGGGAAGCTGGCCGCCCCCAGCGTCCGGGCCGGCCGCTACGACCTGGTCATCGACCCCAGCAACCTGTGGCTGACCATCCACGAGTCGATCGGCCACGCGACCGAGCTCGACCGGGCGCTTGGCTATGAGGCCGCCTACGCGGGCACGTCGTTCGCGACCCTGGACAAGCTCGGCAGCCTGCAGTATGGCTCACCATCGATGCACGTCACCGGCGACCGGACGGCCGAGCACGGCCTGGCCACCATCGGCTACGACGACGAGGGCGTCGCCACCAGGTCCTGGGATCTCATCACCGGCGGCGTGCTCACCGGCTACCAGCTGGACCGGCGAATGGCCCGCATGCAGGGGTTCGGCCGCTCCAACGGCTGCGCGTTCGCCGACTCCCCCGCCCACATGCCGATCCAGCGGATGGCGAACGTGTCGCTCCGGCCCGCCGAGGGCGGGCCGGAGACCGAGGAGCTCATCGCCGGCGTGGAGAACGGCATCTACATCCTCGGCGACAAGAGCTGGTCGATCGACATGCAGCGGTACAACTTCCAGTTCACCGGCCAGCGCTTCTACAAGATCGAGCATGGCCGGCTCGGTGGCCAGCTCCGCGACGTGGCCTACCAGGCGACCACCACGGACTTCTGGAACTCGCTGGAGACCGCGGGCGGCCCGCAGACGTACGTGCTCGGCGGGGCGTTCAATTGCGGCAAGGGCCAGCCCGGTCAGGTCGCGCCGGTCAGCCACGGCTGCCCGGCGGTGCTGATGCGGGGAGTGCGGATCCTCAACACGGTGGAGGAGGGAGCATGACGCCGCGGGAGACCGGGCCGCAAGAGGCGGTCGAGCGCGCGCTGGCGGCTGCCCGCTCCGACGACTGTGTGGCGATCGCGGACGAGACCTCCTCGGCGAACCTGCGCTGGGCGGGGAACACGCTCACGACGAACGGCGTGTCCCGCTCACGCCAGCTGACCGTCGTCGCGATCAGCCGGGACGCCCGAGGCGCACGCGCCGGCGTCGTGTCGCGGGCCGGGGTCCGCGGCGATCAGATCGCTGACGTCGTGCGCGCGGCCGAGCAGGCCGCTGCGGAGAGCTCACCGGCCGAAGATGCGCAGCCCTTGCTGAGGCCAGGACAGGGCGAGGCGTTCGGGATCAGCGCCCGCGCGAGCACCGGGCAGGCCGCCTGGGAGGATCCGGTGGCCGGGACCGAGATCGGCGTGTTCCGGTCCTTCGCGGCGGCGCTCGGCGGCGCCTTCGACGCGGCCGGGTCGGCTGGCCAGCGCCTGTACGGGTTTGCCCAGCACAGCGTCACGAGCACGTTCCTCGGCACCTCCACCGGGCTGCGGCTGCGGCACGATCAGCCGACCGGGATGGTGGACCTCAACGCCAAATCGGCCGACCTGACCGGGTCGGCCTGGACCGGGCAGGGCACCCGTGACCTCACCGATGTCGATGTGGCTGCCCTCTGTGGCGGCCTCAGCCAGCGGCTGGAGTGGGCAAAGCGCCGGGTGGACCTGCCGGCCGGACGGTATGAGACCCTGCTGCCCCCGGCCGCAGTGGCCGACCTGCTTATCTACCTGTACTGGTCGTCCGGGGCCAGGGACGCGCTGGACGGGAGGACCGTGTTCAGCAAGGCGGGGGGCGGGACCAGGGTCGGCGACCGGCTGACCGGGCTGCCGCTGACCCTGCGCAGTGACCCCACCGCCACGGTGGCACCCGGGCTCGGCAGCGCGCCGTTCGTGATCGCCCACGCGTCCACCCGGCAGTCCTCGGTGTTCGACAACGGCCTGCGGCTTCAGCCGACCGACTGGATCTCCGGCGGCGAGCTCGCGGCCCTGATCCAGACCCGGCATTCGGCCAGCCAGTCCGGGCTCCCGGTCACCCCGGCGATCGGGAACCTCATCCTGGACGGGGGCGGCTCCGCCTCGCTGGACGAGATGATCGCCGGCACCGGTCGCGGGCTGCTGCTTACCTGCTTGTGGTACATCCGCGAGGTGGATCCGCAGACGCTGCTGCTCACGGGACTGACCAGGGACGGGACCTACCTTGTGGAGAACGGCGAGGTCACCGCGGCGGTGAACAACTTCCGCTTCAACGAGAGCCCGGTCGGCATGCTGGCCAGGATCACCGAGGTCGGCGCCACGACGGCGACGCTGTCGCGCGAGTGGGGCGACTACTTGGCGCGCACGGCCATGCCGCCGGTCCGGGTGGACGGTTTCAACATGTCGTCGGTGAGCCAGGCCAGCTAGCAGGGCCGGCCGCTCAGGCGTCCTCGAGGCGGAACCCGACCTTCAAGCCCACCTGGTAGTGGGCCACCCGTCCGTCTTCGATCTGGCCCCGGATCTGGGTCACCTCGAACCAGTCCAGGTGCCGCAGGGTTTGCGCCGCCCGGTGCAGGGCGTTGCGGATCGCAGGGTCGAGGCCCTCGGCCGAGGTGCCGACGATCTCCGTCACCCGGTATGTGCGGTCGGTCATGATCCCTCCGTGCTCGTCCTGCCGCTCGCCGTCCGCGGGACGGGGACAGGCCCGCCCGCCTGGCGATGATCATGGCATCGTTGTCACCGTCGACACCAGCCTCCCCCAGACCCCGCCCGGGGATGACGCATGACGCGGGGAGGCATAGCTTGAAGTAGTGATGGTCATGCGCAGGGGCCGGCGTGCCAGCGCACATCTGGTAACCGAGGCACAGCGGTCGAGGTCTGAGGACATCTCGTACCGCGAGCGCCGGTACCTGATCATGATGGCGATCCGGGTGGTGTGCTTCGTGATCGCCGTGATCGTGTTCGCCAAGGGCGGAGGCTGGCTGACCGCCATCCCCGCGGTCGGTGCCATCGCGATCCCGTACTTCGCGGTGGTGTTCGCCAACGGCGGCCGCGAGCCAAGCAGCACCAAGGGCTTCCGCGCCTACGAGCCAAACATGCCGGCGCCCTACCGGCCGCCCGGCGGCGATGCCGCCGAAGGCGGCGTGCGTGGTCATGTGTCAGAGGATCGCGGTCACGACGACGGCACTCAGCCCCCCGGGATCCGGGAAGAACGGCCGCCCCCGTAGACGGAATCAGCCCGAGTGTAGACAGTCGGTAGCCGGCCTTAAGAAAACAGCGCCGAACGCGATAGCCGGTAATCCAAGTCTTGACGCGCAAGGGGGGGTTTCGGTGTAACATGCATAGCGGTGCTCTGGTCCCCCGTCGGAGCACCTGCCGGCGTTCCGGGCCCCCGTCGGAACGCCGATGAATGCGACGCCGGGTGGTTTGCCCCCGTAGCCACCCGGCGTCGCCCTTTGCTCCCGGACTTTCAGTCCGGTTCGCTATGGCTCGCAGTGTTTTCCCGGGGGGATACCCCCCGGACCCCCCTGTCGCCCTTTGCTCGCGGCTGCGCCCCCACCAGGGCCTCACCCCTGGCCTCGCTGCGCCCTACAGGTAGCCCCGTGCGTGGCTCGCTGCAGTCCGGGGTAGCGCCGTCTTCGGGGTCGCTTCGAGCGTCCGCCGGCCCGCCTCCGCCGACCGTCTTGGAGGGCTCATCGCGGGCCGCGGCGGGCGCGGCGGAGGCCGTCTTCGCTGGCCGTTGCGGCCTTGGCGCCGCATCTTCGCTTCGGATGCGGTTGTGACGCCGCATCTTCGCTTCGGAACCGGTAGCGGCGCCGCATCTCCGTTTCTCACCTTGCCGTAGCGGCCAAACTCGGCTCCGGACCGCCCCGCGACGGCCGGTCTCGGTCATGCCCGCCCGTGGCGCCGTCCCCGTTGCCGGTGCCACCCGGGGCGCCGCGTCCACCCCCGGTCCGCCCGTTGTTCACTTCGCGCACAGTCGTGACGCTCCGTCTACGGCACGCAACGATTTCCGGCGCAGAGGTTACCGTCCGTGGCCGAGAAAGCTATCCAGGCGCACTTGCATGTCCACTGTTCCCGGCCGGGACGTGAGCCCTAGGCGCAATCCACAACCGGCGCACATACCATAGCGGCCATTTCCGGACGCAAACACACACATCGGAGTTGTTCGGCATCGCCGAACTGAAGCTTAACGAGATCCTAACAAGGCACGGGTATTTACTATTTCTTAGCGATTACTGACAGCCACCGGCGGCAGCCACTACTCGGGCTTGCTGAAAGTGACAATGGCCACACCCATCATGACCAGTCCCATGACCGCCACGATCCCCAGTGACAGCAGTATCGGCACCTCCCAGCCAGCCCAGGTGATGGCCGGCGACAGGGACTGCTGAGCCGCCTCGCTGAGGTTCAGGTGACTGAACACCGCGTGCCGCATCGGCCCCACGACGTAGGTAAGCGGGTCGAGGCGGGTGAGGATGCTGAGCCAGGTAGGCAGCCCGGTCAGCGGGTAGAGCGCTCCCGACAGGAAGAACAGCGGCAACACGAGCATCTGGGTGAGCGCCATGAACGCCTGGAACTGGGTGATCCGTGCCGCCATCATCACGCCGAACGCGGTCAGCGTGAACGCGAGCAGCAGCAGCTCGCCCACCAGCGTGATCATCAGGAGCGGGTCGTAGGGCACGTCGGCCAGCCCGGCGAGCGCCAGCATGATGATGCCCTGGAAGGTGGCGATCGTCGCGCCACCCAGGCACTTGCCGATGACGATGGCCGACCGGCTCACCGGCGCGACCAGCATCTCCCGCAGGAACCCGAACT
>DAITAE010000831.1:0-1692 GCA_036824445.1 Streptosporangiaceae bacterium
GCGGATGAAATCGCTCGACGGGCTCTGGATCACCACCGTGGGCGAGGTGGCCAGGCACACGGCGTCGCTGCAGCTGGCCCCCCGCACCTGCCCGCAGCCGGTCATACCCGCGGATGCCTACTGGGTCGCCCGGCCTGACTGACGTCACCGCTATGGCATGGGAGGACACCCGATGACCGAGACCACCATCACCGGGGACCCGCTGGATAGAAGGCCGGTCAGGGACTTCAAGCTGCGCTCGGCCTTCGCGCTCTCGTTCTGCGACCAGTCGCCGATCGTCGGCATCTACACGATCTTCGCGATCAGCCTGATCGCGGCCGGGCCCGCGTTCCTGTGGGCCTTCCCGATCGTGCTGGCTGGGCAGCTGTTCGTTTGCGCCGTCTTCGGCAACCTGGTCTCGAAATGGCCCCTTCAGGGCAGCGTCTACGCCTGGTCCCGTGAGCTGATCGGCCCGCGGTACGGATGGTTCACCGGCTGGGCCTACATGTGGGGCCTCACGCTCACGCTCTCGGTCCTGCCGCTCGCGGCGGCCCCTTACCTGCTCGGCGCGGCCGGCGTCGACAACCCATCACAGATCACCGTCGAGCTGGTCGCGCTGGGGATCCTGCTGTTCGGCTCGGTGGCGAATTTGTATGGCGGGCGGCTGCTGAAGGGCCTGATCTACATCGCCCTGACCGCGGAGATCATCGCGTCGGCGGGAATCGGCATCACCCTCCTGATATTTCACCGGGTCAACCCGTTCTCGGTGATCTTCAATACCGGGGGCACCGGGCACGGTGCCAGCTGGCTGACCGGCGCCTTCCTGCTGCCCGTCGCCTACATCGCTTACACGTTCATCGGCTTCGAGGCCTCCGCGTCCATCGGCGAGGAGGTCAAGGAATCCCGCCGCGTGCTCCCCAAGGCCATCATGCTCTGCCTCGTGGTCGGCGGGGTCCTCGTCATCCTCGCCAGCCTCGGCCTCGTCCTCGCGATCCCGGACATGGCCGCGGCGGTGTCCGGCAAGGACGCCAACCCGATCGCCACCACCCTGGAGACCAGCTACGGGTCGGGGGCCGGGCGCACGCTGCTCATCGCGCTGGTCATCGGCTTCGCCTCCAGCATGATCGCCGTGCAGACGGCGGTGACCCGGGCGATCTGGGCCAGTGCCCGCGACCGCCTGCTTCCCGGGAACAGGCTGCTGGGCCAGCTCTCCGGGCGGGAACACCTGCCCCGGTACGCGATCGGCCTGACCGTGGTCATCGCGGGCGCGCTGCTGTTCGCCGGCACGACCAAGGTGTTCGCGCTGCTGGTGACCTTCTCCGCGTTCGGCTTCTACCTCTCGTACTTCATGCCGGTGCTAGCGCTGGCCTACAAGCACTGGCGCGGGCAGTCGCCCACGCGCGACGCCTGGGGTGGGCGGCGGATCCGCCTGATCACCACCGTGGCCGTCATCTGGCTGACCGCCGAGATCGTCAACCTCCTGTGGCCCAGGCCGGTCTTCAGCGAGTGGTATCTCAACTGGGGCAGCCTCATCATGACCGGCGTGCTGGGCCTGCTCGGCGCGCTGATCGTCTGGCGGACGTTCCGGCGGGGGGCGCCCGCCGGCGGGACCGAGAGCCGGGCAGCCGTGGTGGCGCAGGCGGACGACGCATGACGCCAGGCGCCGCGGAGGGGCCCGTTGCCGTCATCACCGGCGCGGCCAGCGGGATCGGC
>DAITAE010000338.1:0-5605 GCA_036824445.1 Streptosporangiaceae bacterium
CTTTCCGAACATGCCCGACGGCTTCGGATGGATGGAGGAGGGGCTCGCCACCTACGTGGAGCCCCACTGTTACGACCTGTGCGCCGCTCACGCGGGGCGGCTGACGGCCCCCCGGGGCTGGGATGTGGTCCGCCTCCCCGTCGATCCGGCCGACGCGGACACGCCCGAGGCAGACGATCTGGAGGCGCTGGCCAACGCGGTCAGGGAGGCGGTCCTCCCGTCCGCCGGCGTCGAGCCGGTCGGCCAGGGGATCGAGGTCAGCCGGCGTGGCCACCTGCGGGTGCTGCGCTCGTCCTCGGAGGAGCGGGGCCGGCCCTCGTAGAGCGCGGGCGTTTCACCAGCCCGGGCCATCGCCGCAGGGCGCCGGCCGCCTGCCGGTAGGCTCGTTGTCCGTGCATCGCGCCGGCCCGTGGCGTGCTGCCACGGACCGATGGCGGCCCAGGTGATACCGGAGGGAAAGCCGAAGTGGGGCAGTACGCGAAGATCTTCAAGGCGTATGACATCCGCGGCATCGTTCCCGACGAGCTGGACGAGCGGGTCGCGGAGGCCGTCGGCGCGGCGTTCGTGCGGCTGACCGGTGCCTCCCGCGTAGCCACCGCCCACGACATGCGCACCTCGTCCGCCCCGCTGGCGGAAGCGTTCGGCCGGGGCGCGAGCGCGCAGGGTGCGGACGTCATCGCCGCCGGGCTCGGCTCGACGGACCTGCTCTACTACGCGAGCGGCAGCCTGGATGTCCCCGGAGCGATGGTCACGGCGAGCCACAACCCGTCCAAGTACAACGGGATCAAACTGTGCCGCGCGGGCGCCCGCCCGGTGGGCGCGGACTCGGGCCTGGAGGAGTTGCGTGACACGGCCGCTCAGGGCGTTCCGTCCCACGGCGGCCCGCACGGCACCATCACCCCACGCGATCTGCTCCCGGGCTACGCCGCTCACCTGAAGTCACTGGTCGACCTGTCCGGGATCCGCCCCCTCACCGTGGCGGTGGACGCGGGCAACGGGATGGCCGGGTACACCGTGCCGACGGTCTTCGAGGGGCTTCCCGTCACGCTGGTGCCGCTGTACTTCGAGCTGGACGGCACGTTCCCGCACCATGAGGCGAATCCGATCGACCCCACCAACCTGCGGGACCTGCAGCGCGCGGTGACCGAGTCGGGCGCCGACCTCGGCCTCGCCTTCGACGGTGACGCCGACCGGTGCTTCGTGGTGGACGAGCGCGCGGAAATCGTCTCGCCCTCGGTGCTGACCGCGCTGATCGCGGTGCGGGAACTGATGCGGGAGCCGGGTGCGACGATCATCCATAACCTGATCACCTCGCGAGCGGTTCCGGAGATCATCTCCGAGCACGGCGGTGAGCCCGTGCGCACCCGGGTCGGCCATTCGTTCATCAAGGCGCGGATGGCGGAGACGGGTGCGGTCTTCGGCGGCGAACACTCCGGGCACTTTTATTTCCGCGATTTCTGGTTCGCCGATTCGGGCATGCTGGCCGCCCTGCACGTCCTCGCCGCGCTTGGTTCCCAGGATGCGCCGCTATCGCAGATGCTGAGCAGCTACCACAGGTACGTGGCCACGGGTGAGATCAACAGCGAGGTCCGCGACCAGGGCGCGACGACGGAGGAGGTCCGCAAGGCCTTCGCCACCCGCCCCGGGGTCACGATGGACCATCTGGACGGCCTCACCGTCAAAGGCGAAGGATGGTGGTTCAACCTCCGCCCGTCCGGAACCGAGCCGTTGCTCCGGCTCAACGTGGAGGCGGCGGACGAGGCGACCCTGGCCGCACTGCGAGACGAGGTCCTGTGCATCGTTCGCGGCCGGGCGGGTTAGGCCTCCATGCTGGCGAGTACCCCGAGCGATCGGGTACGCCGTGTCTATCGGATACCCGGTCCAGAACCCTGGGAGGGGCTGTGAACATCGACGAATGGCTGCTTGACCTCCTGGCCTGCCCGGCTTGCCACGCTCCGCTCCGCGCTGACGACCCGGCCGGCGAACTGGTCTGCACGAGCGAGACCTGCGGTCTGGCCTACCCGGTGCGGGACGACATCCCGGTTCTGCTGGTGGATGAGGCCCGCCGTCCCGGGCAAGCCAGATGACGGTGGACGCGCAGGAGCGCCTGGACACCGGGGCGCTGCTGGCAGCGGCCGACCCGGCAGACATGCTCCGCCAGGTGGCCTCGTCGGCCGCGCAGGTGAGGGCCGCCGTGCGGGCCACCCAGGAGGCGGACCTGACTGAGATCATCGCGGCCGGCCGGCCGCGGGCGATCGTGGTCACGGGCATGGGGGGCTCCGGGGTAGCCGGCGATGTGCTGGCGGCCGTCTGCGGCCGGGGCTGCCCGGTCCAGATCCTCCCGGTGCACGACTACCAGCTTCCCGCCTGGGTGGGCGCCGCGGACCTGGTAATCGCCGTGTCCTGCTCCGGCGGCACCGAGGAAACGATCGCCGCCGCGGCCGAGGCGGTGCGGCGGGGCTGCCGCCTGATCGGCGTCGGGGGCGATGGCTCGCAGCTGGCGATGATCGCTCAGCAGGCGCGCGCCCCGTTCATCGGTGTTGTGTCGGCGGGCATGCCGCGCTCCACCCTCTGGGGGCTGTCCATGCCGCTCGTAGTGATCGCGGGCCGGCTGGGCCTGCTGGAGGCAGGAGCGGAAGAGTACGAGCCCGCAGCGGCCGAACTGGAGCGGATCTCGCACCTGTGCCGGCCCGACAGCGAGTCGTTCGTCAACCCAGCGAAATCGCTGGCGCTGGACCTGGCCGGGACGCTGCCAATGATCTGGGGCACCTCGCCGCTGGCGGGAGTCGCGGCCTACCGGTTCGCCTGCCAGCTCAACGAGAACGCCAAGTACCCAGCGGTCATCGGGACCTTGCCGGAGGCCAACCACAACCAGGTCGTCACGTTCGACGGGCCGTTCGCGGCCGGCCTGGCCGGGATCGGCGAGGATGGGCTGGCGGTGCCGTTGCGGCTCGTGCTGTTGCGGGACAGTCATGAACATCCGCAGGTGGCACGCCGCCGGGAGGAGTCGGCCCGGCTGGCGGCCGAGCGAGACATCGATGTCACGGAGCTGGCTGCCGCCGATGGCGGGCCGCTGGAGCGCCTGGCCAGCCTGGTCCAGCTGATTGACTACGCAACGGTGTATCTCGCCATCGTGCTGGATATCGACCCGGGCCCGGTGGCGGCAATCCAGGAACTGAAGGCACGCATCGCGTAGGAAGTGGTCGCCCATCACCAGCAACTCCGGCCACGCGTCAGGCGGCCTGCGGGCGGTCCTGGCCGCGCTCGGCGCGAACCTGGGTATCGCGGTCACGAAGTTCATCGCGTTCGCCGTCACCGGGTCTGCGTCGATGCTGGCCGAATCCGTGCACTCGGTCGCCGACAGCGGCAACCAGGCGTTGCTGCTGCTCGGGCGGAGCCGGGCAACGCGGGCCGAGACCGAGGAGCACCCGTTCGGGTTCGGCCGGGAGCGATACTTCTACGCGTTCGTGGTCGCGGTGGTGCTCTTCACGGCCGGCGCGGTCTTCTCGGTCTACGAAGGCATTCACAAGATCACACACCCTGAGCCGGTCGAGTCGCCCGGCGTCGCGTTCGTTGTGCTTGCGATCGCGATCGCCCTGGAGAGCTTCTCGCTCCGGACCGCCGTGCGTGAATCGAACAAGGTCCGGGGCAGGCACGGCTGGCTCGCCTTCATCCGCCGGGCCAAGGCGCCCGAGCTGCCAGCGGTCCTGCTGGAGGACATGGCCGCCCTGGCGGGACTCGGATTCGCCGCCGTGGGGATAGGGCTCGCGGTGATCACCGGCAACGGCATGTGGGACGGGGCCGGTTCGCTGGCGATCGGCGCGCTGCTGGCGGTCGTCGCGGTGATCCTGGCGGTGGAGACCAAGAGCCTGCTCATCGGCGAGTCAGCGAGTGCTGAGGTAGAGCGTGCGATCGTTGCCGCGCTGGAGGCGGGCGGCGAGGTGGAGCGGGTCATCCACCTGCGGACCATGCACATGGGCCCGGAGAGCCTGCTGGTGGCGGCGAAGATCGCGGTGCATGGGTGCGATCGGGCCGATGCTGTGGCGGCGGGAATCGACGCCGCCGAGCGGCGGGTCCGCGGCGCGGTGCCGATCGCTGACATGATCTATCTTGAGCCCGACCTGTATCAGTCATCCCGCGCGGACGCGACCGACCCCGCCGTGCGCGCGGTCCGCCGCCGGCCGCGACGGTGACAGCCGTACGCCACAATCCGCCGGGTGGCCGTCCCGGCGCCCGGCCGAGGGGGCAGCACCCGTGCTCAAGCCCGACTACCCGATCCGCACACCACGGCTCGCGCTCCGGCCGTTCACGGCGGACGACCTCGACGCCCTGTACGAGTTCCATCGGCTGGCCGAGGTCACCCGCTACCTGTATCACGAGCCCAGGAACCGGGCGCAGGTCAGCGTCCTGCTGGAGGGGAAGATGACGGCCAGCGCCCTGACGGCCGACGGCAAGGCGCTCTGCCTGGCCGCCGAGCTGGCCGCGACCGGGCAGGTCGTTGGTGACTGCACCCTGTTCTGGCTGAGCCGGGCACACCAGCAAGGCGAGATCGGGTTCATCTTCCATCCCGCCTTCCAGGGGCGCGGGCTCGCCACCGAGGCGGCCGCGGCCCTGCTGCGGCTCGGGTTCGAGGGCCTTGGCCTGCACCGGATCATCGGCCGGTGCGATGGCCGCAACCGCGGGTCGGCCAAGGTCATGGAGCGCAACGGCATGCGCCGCGAGGCGCACCTGGTCGAGAACGAGTTCGTCAAAGGCGAGTGGACCGACGAGCTGATCTACGCGATCCTCCGGCGCGAGTGGAACGGTTCCGGCCGGCCCCGGTGACCCGTTCGGGTGCTCGGCGGTCGCGCCTGCTCAGCGCGCTGGCCTGCTGGCCGCTTTTGTTCGCTGGCCGTCCGGGCGAGCCGGCCGGTCTGGCCGGCGTTCAGGCGCGAGGCTGAGCAGCCGCAGAGCCCGCTCCTTCTCGAACTCCAGGGCGCGGGCGGGAAGCGGGCCGATCCGCCCGATCCGCCGGGCGAGCTCGGCGACGTCCGCCCGGACGCCTGGCTCGGTCAGGACCCGGAGGCCGAACGCCAGCGCGGCGGGGCTGATGTCGTACCGCTGCTCGATCCCCAGCGCCAGGGAGACTGCGGCGAGGTCCTCCTCGCCGAACCGCCGATGAGCCGGCGCGGGGCCGGAGGCATCTGTCGGAGCGGGGGAGGCGTCCGCCAGAGCGAGGGAGGCGTCCGCCGGAGCGGGGCCAGAGGCATCCGTACCCGCGGCGTGGGGGGCGTCCCCCCGCGCGGGCTGGCGGCCGAGGCGCGTGCCGCGGATGGGTTGCCGTCCGCCGGTGTGATGGCGGGCGGATGCTGGCTCGCGGACGGGCGGCAGCAGGCCGAGCAGGTCCCGGTAGCGCAGCATCCGGGGCGAGGTATCGAGCCGCTGCGCGGCCTCTGTGATGCGCATGCAAGAGAATCTAACATTCTTATGTCAAGAACAGCCCTCTGGACGTGCATTGGCGGCTGATCGTCCCGTACGGTCGGTGTGTTGCGCCCGCGAAGGCGCCGCCGGCGTTCGTGATCATGGCCTAGGTGGTGTTAGAACGCCACCAAAGTCATGATCACGA
>DAITAE010000339.1:0-5594 GCA_036824445.1 Streptosporangiaceae bacterium
CGGTCACGATGTGCACCTGGCGGCCCTCACCGTAGCGGGGCGGGCAGTGCGCCGTGTCGGCGGGCCGCTGCCGCTTGTCGCGGTACTGCAACCGCGGGAGGAGAGCTACCCGTCCGGGGCTCAAGACATGGTCGGCTCTCCGCAGCTGGAGGCCCAGGACGTCCGCGCCATGGTCGCCGTCCACGTGCACCCGCACGTCGCCCGCGGGCAGGTCAGTGTCGGGCCCGGCCCTGTGAACGCGGCCTACGACGAGGTCGCCATCACCGTCCGTGGCCGCGGCGGGCACGCAGCCTATCCGCACGTGACCAGGGATCCAGTCCTCGCGGCTGCGCACGTGATCCTCGCCCTGCAGCACCTGATCAGCCGCCGCACGGACCCCATGCACGCCGCCGTGCTCACCATCGGCACGGTCCAGGCGGGCACAGCTGCGAATGTCATCCCCGAACAGGTCGTCCTCACCGGGTCGCTGCGGACCTTCGATCCCGCCGACCGGGCGTCGCTGTGGTCTGCGGTTAGTGCCACCGCAGATGCGACCGCCCAGGCGTACGAG
Organism: Streptosporangiaceae bacterium; assembly: GCA_036824445.1. Lineage (GTDB taxonomy): Bacteria > Actinomycetota > Actinomycetes > Streptosporangiales > Streptosporangiaceae > UBA9676. The sequence continues at coordinate 551 of DAITAE010000339.1, forward strand.
TGCACCGCGCAGACATCCTTCAAACATGGCGAACCTGTACTGAACAACGATCCCGCCCTTGCCACGGCCGCGGCTGCCTGCCTGGCCCCGGCCGGGCTCCACATGGTCGAGCCGCTGCGTTCCTGCGGGTCGGACGACTTCGCGTACTACTGCGCGAGATACCCGTCACTGATGATGTTCGTCGGCGTCGGGGAGCCGGGGACGCCGGACGGCCCGGGCCTGCACCATCCGGCGTTCCTGCCGCCGGAGGAGGCGGTCGGAGAGGTGGCCCGGGCCATGCTGGCCGGCTATGTGGCGGCCTGCTCGGTCGGGCTGCATTAGGCATGCGAAGTAGGGCGGCGCTGAGCGGAAGAAGCGATGGATGACAACGGCGCAAGTGCAGCCGCGGACCAGCTAGCCGGCACGGGCCTGCGGATGCTGGCCGGGACGATCGTCGACAACGCCGGCGTCACCCGGACCAAGGTCATTCCGGTCGCCAGGCTGCGGCAGGCCACCGAAAGCGGCGTCGGCCTTTCCCCCGTCTTCGCGGTCATGTGCGCTGACGACGGGATCACCGAGTCAGCCAGCTACGGCGGCCCGGCCGGGGACATGCGCCTTGTCCCGGATCTATCCGCCGCGGTGCTGGTGGATCAGTCCACCGGGCTCGGCTGGGCGCCCCTGAACCAGTTCGACCAGGAACTGCGCCCGATGGAGATCTGCTCCAGGCAGGTGCTGGCCCGGGTGACGGACTCCGCGGCCGCCGCCGGGATCAGCTACCGGATGTCCTTTGAGACGGAGTTCACGCTGTTCCGGCCGGACGGCCAGGGCGGGTGGACGTTCGCACACGAGGGACCCGGCTACAGCCTGCGCGCGCTCATCGACACCGAAGCGTTCGTTGCTGAACTGCTCGCGGCGATGGAAGAGGCCGGCCTGGGCACTGAGCTGCTGCATCCTGAGTACACGGCCGGCCAGATGGAGGTCTCGGTCGCTCCGGCTGCACCGGTGACCGCCGCCGACCGGCTGGTGCTGACCCGGCTGCTGATCGCCCGCACCGCGCGCCGCCACGGGCTGCGCGCTTCGTTCGCTCCAGTGATCGTGCCAGGCGATGTCGGCAACGGTTGCCACCTGCATTTTTCCGCCGAAAGCGACGGTGTGCCGCTGCTCGGTGGGGGTGGCGGCCGGTACGGCATGACAGCCAGAGGCGAGCACCTGGTCGCCGGACTGGTCGCCGCGGTCGGTGAGATGGCCGGGCTGCTGGCACCGAGCGCGCTCAGCTTCACCCGGCTGGTGCCGGGTCACTGGTCCGGCGCGTACGCGTGCTGGGGCGTGGAGAACCGGGAGGCGGCGGTGCGCTTTATCGAGGGCACGGTCACCTCTCGACCGGGGTCGGCCAACTGCGAGCTGAAGTGCATGGACCATGCAGCGAACCCGTACCTCGCGGCGGCCGCGTTGATCGCCGCTACACAGGACGGCCTGCAGCGGGCCCTGCCGCTGCCAGATCCCGTCGGCGAGGCGCCCGACTCGATCCCGGAGGCGGAACGGCAGCGCCGCGGCATCTTCCGGCTGCCCCCAGACCTGGGCACTGCTCTGGATTCAATGGAGAAGTCCCCGCTGCTGAGATCGGCGCTGGGCGAGGGGCTGCTGGGCGCATTCGTGGCCGTGCACCGCCATGAGCTGGCGGTCTTCGCCGGGCGCCCCGAACAGGAAGTGGCCGTTGCTCTGCGCTGGCGCTACTGACACCGTGCTACAGAATCGGGTCGCCGTCCCAGTTCTGCGGCGGCACAGGTGCTCGGTGATGGTCAGTAGAACTCGAAGTACTCACGCATCTCCCAATCGCTGACGCCCTGCCCCTCGGGGGGCGGGTTCTCGGCCACGGCCGCGTCGTGCCTGGCCAGCTCGGCGCGCTTCATCTGAAGCAGGTAATCGACCAGCGTGTCGCCGAAAGCCTTGCGGAAGAAACCGTCCTGCTCCAGTGCATCGACGGCTCCGGACAGCGAGGTCGGCAGCATCGCCGCCTCCACGGCATAGGGATCTAGCTCCACCGGGGCGGGCGCCTCCAGCTTGCGCCGGATCCCGTCAAGCCCAGCGGCGATGTTGGCCGCCATGTAGAGGTACGGATTGGCGGCCGGCTCGCCCATCCGGTTCTCCACATGGCTGTTCGCGTCGCCGGGCGCACCCTGAACGCGCACCAGGGTGCCGCGGTTCTCCAGCGCCCAGCACACCCGGTCGGGAGCGAACGAGTACGGCCGGAAACGCTTGTAGCCGTTCACGGTGGGAGCGGCGAACACGGTCATCGGCATCGCGTGCTCGAGCAGGCCGGCCACGAACTGCCGGCCGGTCGCCGACAAGTAGTCATCCTCGCTGGCGAATGCGTTGCGCCCATCCTGGCTGGACAGCAGGGACTCGTGCAGGTGCCATCCCGAAGAGAAGAAGTTCGGCAGGGCCGGCTGGCACATGAAGGTCGCCAGCAATCCCCGGCGCTGACAGATTTGCTTAACGGCGGTGCGGAACAGCACCACCGCATCCGCAGCCGCGAGGCCGCCGATGGGGCTGAAGCTGAACTCGACCTGGCCGGGACCCCACTCGTCCTCCATCGAGCGGGGCGGCAGCCCGATCGCGGACAGGCCGTCGCGGATCGTCTCCAGCGTGTCGGCCATGCTGTCCAGCCGTACCTCCGAGAGGAACTGGTAGCCCTTCTCAAAGACGCTTACGTCTGGTGGTGGCGGGGTGAAACCGGCGTTCTCCGGCATGATCCGCTCGGCGCCAAGCCGGACGATGTAATACTCGACCTCAATCCCGGCGAGGAAGTCGTAGCCCGCATCGCGGAGTTCCCCCAGCATGCGGCGCATCAGGCCGCGCCCGTCCAGCGGCATCGGCTGGCCGTTGGAGAAATAGACGTCGCAGAGCATCCACCCGGTATGGTCGGCCCACGGCAAGACCCGGAAGGTGGTCGCATCCGGTACCAGCACGACATCCGGGAACCCGGTGAACTCATCGATGCCGAAACCGCCGCCCGCCGCGAAGGCTGGCACGAACACCTGGTTGCCGGTGTCGAGACTGTAGATCGCCCCGGAGAAGTCGAGGCCGTTCGACAGGGCGGCGATCGCCACCTCCGGAGAAAGTGCCTTGCTTCGCGGAACGCCGTGCTGATCGACGACGGTCAGCCGCACGGTGCGCAGGTCAAGGTCGCCTATCCGGCTCGCGACCGCATCCGCCGCCGCGGCCTGCTCGGCGGTGTACAGACCATGGCGGGCTACGAAGCCATGCTGGCCAACCCCGTTGACCAGGCCGCTGCGGGACTCATTCGGCGTGGTGTTTCCCATCTGGCTAACCTCCGATCAGGGCACGGCGAGGCGGGGATGACGGTCAGGTCCTCTGCCCACCCTTGCGGCCGATCATGACATCGAGCATCGCGGCGGCGAAATTGCCCGGCTCCACGTCGGCGAGCGAGAGGAAAGTTTCGGTCCGCTGTACGCCGTTGATCTGGAAAATCTTGGTGAGCAACAGCTCGCGCAGGTGTGCGTGGTCACGGACCCGCAGCCGGACTAGCAGGTCAAGGCCGCCCGTGACGACGCTCATGTCCTGTGCCTCGGGTATGGCCCTGATCGCGCGGATGATCTCGCTCAGGTCCATCCCGGGCCCTGCCGTCACGGCGAGATAGACGACGACCGGGAAGCCGAGCGCCGCCCAGTCGATGTCTACCCGGTAGCCGCGGATCGCGCCGGTGCGTTCCAGCCGGGCGAGCCGGTCAGCCACGGCGGGCGGGGACATCTCAATGGCGCGGGCGAGGGCGCGCTGCGACTGGCGCGCGTCCACCGCGAGCGCGCGCAGCAGCGCTAGGTCAAGCTCATCGACCTCGGCCTTCGGCGTGGGCGGTGTGGAGACCTCGGTCAGCTTAGCGAGTGGAGCTGAGCTGCTTCTCATTTGCCAGGTAGCCCATCGTGAATCCTGGTGAATCGAGCTATAGTACAAGTGCAGAATTATCAATGTAAGTCATTGCAGGTCGGATTTTTACATTTGTAAATTCTGCTGTCAAGCGTGGATCGGGCAGGAGCGAGCAGGATGACCGCAGCCCTTGAGCAGCATGACTGGAGCGCCAGGCTGGCCCGGCGGGCACACGTTCTCGGAGGCGGCGAGATCACCGCCATCCTCGCCCTGGCCGGGGCAACCGATGTCATCACGTTTTCCGGGGGGTTCCCCGATCCGGAGACGTTTCCGACCGAGATCCTGGCCGACATCGCGACCAGGCTGATCGCCGAGGATGCGGCTGTTGCCCTGCAGTACTCGGCGACCGAGGGCCTCGCCGGGGTTCGGGACTATGTAACCGGGCGGCTTGAGTCCCGGGAGGGGGCGGCGCCGGGCCCCGGCGGGCTGATGATCACCAGCGGTGGCATCGACTGCATGGAGTTGCTCGCCAAGAGCTACGTTGACCCGGGCGATGTGGTCGTGGTGGAGGCGCCCACGTACCTGGGCGGGATCATGGCATTCCGGGGTTACGAGGCCGACGTGCGCGGTGTCCCGGTGGACGGCGACGGAATGCGCGTCGATGTGCTACGCGGCCTGCTCGCCGGCGGGCTGCGGCCGAAGATCCTCTATACGATCCCGGACTACCAGAACCCGACGGGGCTCTCAATGAACGCTGAGCGCCGTCATGAGCTGGTCCGCCTGGCCCGGCGATACGGCTTCCTGATCCTGGAGGACGTGGCCTACCGTGATCTTGGCTTCAGCTCCGCGCCGCCGGCGAGCCTGTGGTCGGTCGCGCCCGACATGGTGCTGCAGGCCGGCACGTTCTCCAAGATCTTCTTTCCGGGGGTACGGCTCGGCTGGGCAGCAGGCCCAGACGAGATCATCAGCCGGCTCGTCGTCGCGAAGCAGAACTCCGACCAGTGCGCCGGCGCGCTCGGCCAGCGGATACTTGAGGAGTACGGGCGGGCTGGGCACCTAGACCGGCAGATAGTCTCGTCGCGGGCCCTGTACGCCCGCCGTGCCGCCCTGATGGCTGACGCCCTCAGCGCTCACATGCCGGACGGCACGACCTGGACGGAACCGCGGGGCGGGTTCTATG
>DAITAE010000340.1:0-3922 GCA_036824445.1 Streptosporangiaceae bacterium
AGACCCTGTACATGTCGGCCACCCCGGGACCGTACGAGCTGCAGCGGACCGCCGGCGAGGTGACCGAGCAGGTCATCCGGCCGACCGGCCTGGTCGACCCAGAAGTGATCATCAAGCAGACCAAGGGCCAGATCGACGACCTGGTGCATGAGATCCGGCTGCGGGCCGAGCGCAACGAGCGGGTGCTGGTGACCACCCTGACCAAGAAGATGTCCGAGGACCTCACCGACTACCTGCTGGAACTGGGCATCCGGGCGCGGTACCTGCACAGCGAGGTCGACACGCTGCGGCGGGTGGAGCTGTTGCGCGAGCTGCGGCTCGGCGAGTACGACGTGCTGGTGGGCATCAACCTGCTGCGTGAGGGGCTTGACCTGCCCGAGGTATCGCTGGTCGCGATCCTGGACGCGGACAAGGAGGGGTTCCTGCGGTCCGGCACGTCTTTGATCCAGACGATCGGCCGGGCCGCGCGGAACGTGTCCGGCCAGGTGCACATGTACGCCGACCAGGTCACCCCGTCCATGCAGCGGGCCATCGACGAGACGAACCGCCGGCGCGACAAGCAGATCGCCTACAACCGCGAGAACGGGATCGACCCGACGCCCCTGCGCAAGCGGATCGCCGACATCCTCGACCAACTGGTCCGGGAGGACGCGGACACGGAGAGGCTGATCGGGGGCGCGGGGCGCCAGCAGAGCCGGGGGAAGACGCCGGTGCCGGGCCTGTCCTCCCGTGCCAAGGCCACCGGCAGCGACGGCGCGGCAGCGGGCGGCGGGGAAGCCCGCGGCGACCTGGTTGCCCTCATCTCCGAGCTCACCGAGCAGATGCACACCGCGGCCGCGGAACTGCAGTTCGAGATCGCCGCCAGGATCCGGGACGAGATCAGGGACCTCAAGCACGAGTTGCGCGGCATGCAGGCCGCGGGCGTCTGACCGGTGGTCCCGTCAACCCGGGCTGGCCGGGCTGTCCGGCTCGGCAGATGCCCGCGTCCCCGGCCTGAGCTGGGGAGCGGCTTGACGAAGATTTCGATCCCCGCTGGGCATGCCTCGGTGGCTGGCCAAAACCCATCCGGCGTAAGGTCGGACCCGTGTTGCTGAGTCTGGCAGCCGCGATGGTGGCCGCATTGTGCTACGGCGTGGCTGCGGTCATGCAGGCCATGGCCGCGCGAGCCGCGAGCCGGCGTTCCGCCCGTATGGCGGGTGGCGGCAGCTCGGCACTGGGGCGGGTCGACCCAAGTCTGGTCCTGCGCATGCTGCGCCAGTGGCGCTTCATCGCCAGCCTCGTCCTCGACCTCGTGGGGTTCGTCGCCCAGCTGGTGGCGCTGCGGCGGCTTCCGCTGTTCGCGGTCCAGGCGATCATCGCCGCCAACCTCGCGGTGACGGCCGTGGTCGCCGCCTGGCTGATCCACCTGGAGCTGTCCTGGCGGGAGTGGCTTGCGGTCGCGGGCGTGGTGGTCGGCGTGGGGCTGCTGGGCTCCTCGGCCGGAGAACACGTGGTCACCGGGGTAAGCGGCCAGTTCAAGCTGGCGCTCATTCTGGCTGTGGCCGGCATCGCGCTGATCGGGGTGGCATCGTCCCGGCTGAGACCGCCCGCCCGGACCCCCGTGCTTGGCGCGGTGGCAGGCCTGGGCTACGGCGTGCTCGCCGTGGCGGCCCGCGTGCTGACCGGCTTCTCGCCACAGCACCTCGTCCGTGACCCGGCGGCGTATGCGCTGGCGGCCGCGGGCGTCGTCTCGTTCATGCTGTACGCGACCGCGCTGGAGGACGGCAGCGTGACCGTGGCGACGGCCGCCGTCGTTCTGGCGGAGACGACCCCGCCGGCGGTCGTGGGCGTCATGTTCCTGGGCGATCACACCAGGCCCGGGCTCGGCGGGATCGCATTGATCGGGTTCAGCCTGGCGGTGGTCTGCGCGGTGGCGCTGGCGAGATTCGGGGAGACGGACGAGCAAGGGCTCACGGCAGCGCAGCGCCGGGTCATGCAGTCGGCGGAGGGCGACCCCAGCCCGTACACCGCGTCGTGACCGCGGCTGACGGCGCAAAGGCCCTCGATCCCGGTGTGGCGCCACCGGGTATATCCGCTGGCTGATATCCTGATGGCCCGTGGACCGGCGGGATTCACCGCTTCGCACCGACCACGGGAGCCTTCCTTTGGCTGCGGCACCGTTTTCATCACGCCCGGCATCGACCAAGCATCTTTTTGTGACAGGGGGCGTCGCCTCCAGTCTCGGCAAGGGCCTCACGGCCTCCAGCCTGGGACGCCTGCTCCGGGCGCGCGGGCTACGGGTAACGATGCAAAAACTCGACCCGTACCTCAACGTCGACCCCGGCACCATGAACCCCTTCCAGCACGGTGAGGTGTTCGTCACCGACGACGGCACGGAAACCGACCTGGACATCGGCCACTACGAGCGGTTCCTCGACATCCGGCTGTCCGGGGCGGCGAACGTCACCACCGGGTGGATCTACTCCAGCGTCATCGCCAAGGAGCGGCGCGGCGACTACCTGGGCGACACCGTCCAGGTCATCCCGCACATCACCAACGAGATCAAGGCCCGGATCATCGAGATGGGCGGGCCCGACATCGACGTGGTGATCACCGAGGTGGGCGGCACCGTCGGCGACATCGAGTCACAGCCGTTCCTGGAGGCCATCCGGCAGATCCGGCACGAGATCGGCCGCGACCGCTGCTTCTTCCTGCACGTTTCGCTGCTGCCCTACATCGGGCCGTCCGGTGAGCTGAAAACCAAGCCCACCCAGCACTCAGTGGCGGCGCTGCGCAGCATCGGTATCCAGCCAGACGCCATCGTGTGCCGCGCCGACCGCGCCATCAGCGGCGGCCTCAAGCGCAAGATCAGCCTCATGTGTGACGTGGACGAGGAGGCTGTCGTCGCGGCCGCCGACGCGCCATCGATCTACGACATCCCGAAGGTGCTGCACTCCGAAGGGCTCGACGCGTACGTGGTGCGCCGGCTCGGGCTGCCGTTCCACGATGTGGACTGGAGCGACTGGGACGACCTCCTGCGCCGGGTGCACCGTCCCGCCCGCAGCGTGACCATCGCGCTCGTCGGCAAGTACGTGGACCTGCCCGACGCCTACCTCTCGCCCGCCGAAGCGCTGCGCGCGGGCGGGTTCGCCAACGATGCCCGGGTCAATATCCGGTGGGTGACGAGCGACGACTGCCAGACCCCCGAAGGCGCGGCCCGCCAGCTGGAGGGGGTGGACGGCGTGCTCATCCCGGGCGGGTTCGGGGTGCGGGGCATCGAGGGAAAGATCGGCGCGGTCAGCTACGCGCGGACCCACGGTATCCCGCTGCTCGGCCTGTGCCTTGGCCTGCAGTGCGTGGCGATCGAGGTTGCGCGCAACCTGGCAGGCCTGGCGGACGCCAACAGCACGGAATTCGACCCGGACACCCCCCACCCGGTGATAGCGACCATGGCCGACCAGGAGGACGTGGTCGCGGGGGAGCGGGACATGGGCGGCACCATGCGGCTGGGGCTGTACCCGGCGGTGCTGGCGGAAGGGTCGCTGGTCAGGGAGCTTTATGGGCTGGACATGGTGGAGGAGCGTCACCGGCACCGTTACGAGGTGAACAACGCCTACCGCGAGCGGCTGGAGGCGGCCGGCCTTCACTGCACGGGGCTCTCGCCCGATGGTCGGCTGGTGGAGTTCGTGGAGCTGGCGCGCGACGTGCACCCGTACCTCGTGGCCACGCAGGCACACCCGGAGTTCCTGTCCCGGCCCACCCGGCCGCACCCGCTCTTCCATGGCCTGGTCGCGGCCGCGCTGGAGCATTCACGGGCCGCCCGCACCGCCGAGGCCGGCAGCGTCCGCCGGGCGGCGGCGAGCGCGTGACCCCCCACGGCCCGGGCCCCGCGCCCGGAAACAAGGGGCCAGGGAGCAACAAGGGGTCAGGGAACACGGGGCCA
>DAITAE010000340.1:4022-5579 GCA_036824445.1 Streptosporangiaceae bacterium
CAGGGAACACGGGGCCAGTGGAGGAGCCCGCGGACGGCGCTGGACCGCGACTGCGCGACGTCGATGAACAATGGCCGGTGGTGGGCGAACCGCGGCACGCCCGCGGCGTCTTTGTCACCCTGCGAACCGACCAGGTGCAGATGCCCGACGGGCAGCTGGCCGAACGGGATGTGGTCGAGCACCCGGGGGCGGTGGCGGTCGTCGCGCTCGATGATGACGAGTGGGTACTGCTGATCCGTCAGTACCGGCACCCGACGGGTCACCTGCTATGGGAGATCCCGGCCGGGATCCGTGACGTCGCCGGCGAAGACCCGCTCGCCACCGCCCAGCGAGAGCTGCTGGAAGAGGCCGGTTACCGCGCGCGTGACTGGCGCGTGCTCGCAGACATCTTCAGCGCGCCGGGCATCACCAGCGAACGGCTGCTGATATTCCTGGCCCGAGGTCTCACCGCGGCCGCGGAATCCGAGCGTGGTGGGTATGTCCCCCAGCATGAAGAAGCGCACCTGCTGGTCCGGTGGGTGCCGCTGCGGCAGGCAGTTAACCTCTTCCTCGCGGGTGACCTGCACAATGGTGTTACGGCAGTGGGTATCTTGTCCGCGTATGCTGCCCAGCAGGGCGGGGTCGCGGCGCCGAGGGAGTACGTGCTGCCCGAGCGCTGACCGGCGGCCACGCTGGCTGCCGGGACCCGGACCTTCCGGCAACGGGGCCGTCGGGACGGGAGGACGAGGAAAGACGTGCAGCCATGAAGGTGGGCATCCCTAAAGAACTCAAGAACCACGAGTACCGGGTCGCCATCACGCCGTCGGGGGTGAATGAGCTCGTCCGCTCCGGCCATCAGGTATTTGTCGAGCGGGACGCGGGCGCGGGCTCGGCGATCCCCGACGCGGACTTCGTCGCCGCTGGGGCGCGCATCCTCCCTGGACCGGACGAGGTGTGGGAGACCGGGGAACTCATCCTCAAGGTGAAGGAGCCGATCGCGGAGGAATACACACGGCTGCGCAAGGGGCAGGTGCTGTTCACCTACCTGCACCTGGCCGCCTCCCGCCCCTGCACCGACGCGCTGCTGGGATCGGGCGTCACCGCCATCGCCTACGAGACCGTGCAGGCGGCGGACGGCTCGCTGCCGCTGCTCGCGCCGATGTCCGAGGTGGCCGGCCGGATGGCGCCGCAGGTTGGCGCGCACTGCCTGCAGGCCGACGGCGGCGGCCGCGGGGTCCTGATGGGCGGAGTGTCGGGGGTCTACGCGGCCAAGGTGGTGGTGCTCGGCGCCGGGGTGTCCGGGATGAACGCCGCCGCCATCGCGCTCGGCATGCAGGCGGAGGTCCTGTTGGTGGACAAGAACGTCGCCCGGCTTCGCGCGGCCGACGCGATCTACCAGGGACATTGCCAGACGGTCGCGTCGAACGCCTACGAGATCGAGCGCGCGGTGCTCGACGCCGACCTGGTGATCGGGGCGGTGCTGGTCCCCGGCGCCAAGGCGCCGATGCTGATCTCCAACGAGCTGGTGTCCCGGATGCTGCCGGGCTCGGTGCTGGTGGACATCTCCATCGACCAGGG
>DAITAE010000832.1:0-1682 GCA_036824445.1 Streptosporangiaceae bacterium
AGACCAACGAGGACAAGGCCGAGGCGCTGCTCGACGAGATCCTGGCGTCCTGACCCGCGCCAGCTGACCCGCCGCGTGGCCTGGCATGGCTGGTGATCTGCCCCGGGTAGGCGTCGGGACGGACGTCCATCCCCTGCTGCCGGGCCGGCCGCTCTATCTGGCCGGGCTGCTATGGCCGGGGGAGGATGGCCTGGCCGGACACTCCGACGGGGACGTCGCGGCGCATGCCGCGTGCGATGCCCTGCTGTCGGCGGCGTCACTGGGTGACCTGGGTTCGGTGTTCGGCACCGCCGATCCAGCCTGGGCTGGCGCCGCAGGCACGAGCCTGCTGCGTGCGACCGCCGCCCTGCTCACCGACGCCGGATTCGTGGTGGGCAACGTCGCCATCTGTGTCGTCGGCAACCGCCCGCGGATCGCATCGCGGCGGGCGGAGGCGGAGAAGGTCCTGTCCGAGGCGCTCGGCGGCGCCCCGGTCAGCGTGTCCGGCACCACCACCGACGGACTCGGGCTGACCGGCCGCGGCGAGGGCATCGCGGCGGTCGCGACCGCCCTCGTGGCCCGGGCCTGATACCCCGGGGACAACAGTTCACATTTCCGCCCCCATGGGGGCGGCGAACCGAGCTGCTGGCTACCCGGCCCCGACCACCCGGCCCTCGACGGAGCCGAACCCGATCGTCACCCCGTCCGCGCCCGGCGCGGTGGCCGTAATCCGCACCGTGTCCCCGTCCTCGAGGTAGGACCGGGTCGCACCGCCGGGCAGCGTGAGTGGCCGGGTCCCGTCCCATGTCAGCTCCAGTAGGCAGCCGCGCTCATCCGGGCCGGGCCCGGACACCGTGCCGGACGCGAACAGGTCACCGGTGCGCAGCGGCGCGCCGTTGACGGTCGCGTGCGCGAGCTGCTGCGGTGGCGTCCAGTACATGCCGCGGAAAGCCGGCCGCGCCACGATGTGATCGTTAAGCATGATCTGCAGTGACAGGTCCAGTCCCCAGGGTTCCGCGCAGTTCAGGTACGCCGCCGGCGGCGGGTCCTGGGGCGGCGGTGGCACGCGGGCCGCGGACAGTGCAGCCACGGGCACGACCCATGGTGACAGTGAGGTGGCGAAGGACTTCCCGAGGAAGGGCCCGAGCGGCTGGCTTTCCCACGTCTGGATGTCACGCGCGCTCCAGTCATTGACAAGCATGAAGCCAAACGCGTGCTGCGCGAACGCCCCTGCCGCGACCGGCTGGCCCTGCGTGGAGCCGACACCCACGACGAAGCCGACCTCCGCCTCGAAGTCGAGCCGCCGCGTGGGGCCGAAGGCGGGCGCCGCGCCGCCAGCGGGCTGGAGCTGGCCGCGAGGCCGGATCACCGGGGTCCCGGAGACCACCACCGACCCGGCCCGCCCGTGGTAGCCGACTGGCAGGTACAGCCAGTTGCGCGGCAGCGGGGCCGAGCCGGGCCGGAAGATCTGCCCCACAGTGCGCGCGTGGTCACGCGAGGAGTAGAAGTCCACGTAGTCGGCGACCTCGAACGGCCGCCGGAGTTCCACCGCCGCCTGTCGCGCCAGATGGGGCTCCACCAGGCTGCGGTGCCGTGTGTCGGTCAGCAGTTCGGTGAGGCGGGCGCGGGCCTGGTGCCAGGCCGCCGTGCCCGCGGCCATGAACGCGTTGAGCGAGGGCGCCGCGAACCAGCCGGGCCCGTCC
>DAITAE010000341.1:0-5556 GCA_036824445.1 Streptosporangiaceae bacterium
GCTTGGCGTCCACGACGAACAAAGGAACCACGAAGTCCGCCTGCTCGCACGCGGCGGCGAGGGCCGGGCTGTCGCGCATCCGCAGGTCGCGGGTGAACAGCACGATCGCGGTCTTAATGGTTTCCCCTGCTGCTCGCTTGGGTCCGCCCCGCGCCCCTGTTGCCTAGAGCCGGGGCACGGAGCGGAGTCTGGGTGGGCGGTCAGGACGCCATGGCGTGGCGGCGCGCGCCCCACCGGGCGGGCAGCGCCCGCAGCTGGGTGAGCTGGTAGACGGCGGCCAGGCCAACCAGGCCATAGACGATCCGGGTGGCCACGTTGGTCTGGCCGAAGTCCAGCCCGAAGATCGCCGCGACCAGGTCGAAGTTGGCCACGGCGACCAGGCCCCAGTTCAGGCCGCCGATGATCAGCAGTGCCGCGCTGACGATGTCGATCTTCCTCATGATGTCTAGCTCCCGTCTAAGGTTTGTCTAGTTAGTAGACCTCATGCAGTAAGGTCTGTCAAGACTCGGTCCAAGAGCTGTACAGTGTGTGCATGGACCAGCAGACTCCGTCCCCGATGGTGCGGATCGGCGAACTGGGCCGCCGGGTGGGCGTGAGCGAGCACGTGCTGCGGGCCTGGGAACGGCGGTACGGGCTGCTCCGGCCGGTGCGGTCGCCGGGCGGGTACCGGCTCTACTCCGACGCCGACGAGCGCCGGGTCCGCCGCATGCAGGCCCACCTCGCGGCCGGGCTGTCGGCGGCGGAGGCGGCGCGGGCGGCCCTGAGCGAGGAGCGGCCCGGGCCGCCACCGGAGAGCACGGGATCAGCCGACGGCGGCAGCGGTCTGGTCGGCCCGGCCCAGGACCTGGCCGAAAGCCTGGACCGGCTGGATGAGCCGGGGGCGCAAGCGGCGCTCGACCGGCTGCTCGCCGGCTTCACCATGGAGACCGTCTTGCGGGACACGTTGCTGCCCTACCTGCATGACCTCGGGGACCGGTGGGAAAGCGGGCAGGTCAGCATCGCCGGGGAGCACTTCGCCAGCAACCTGCTGCGCGGGCGGCTGGCCGGTCTCGCCCGGGGATGGGGGTACGGCCATGGGCCGCAGGCCGTCCTCGCCTGCCCTCCCGGTGAGCAGCACGACCTTCCCCTTCTGATGTTTGGCATCGTGCTGCACCGCTACGGCTGGCGCGTGGAATACCTCGGCGCCAGCACCCCCATCGCGGAACTCGCCCGCACCGCCGTGGAAAGCGGCGCTGACATCGCCGTTCTCGCCGCCGCAACAAAGGACACATTCGACGGGCTCGCCGATGACCTCGCGCGGCTCACCCACCAGGTCCCGCTCGCCCTGGCCGGCGCCGGCGCAACCCGCGCCCTCGCCGACGCCACCGGCGCCCGCCTGCTAACCACCGACCCGGTAACCGAAGCCCAGCGCCTGCTTCCCCCGGCCCGCTAGCCCTGTGCGCAGGCCGCCCACCTGCGGCCGGACCCAGCGGGGGAGGGGACTGTCCTGACAACGGTGTTTCCGGCCCGCGCGCTGGGGGTGTCCGCTCCTGGCTCTATAAGTGGAAGGCGGCAAGCCAGGGCCGGGGGCAGCTTTGGCTACCGCGATGCTGGTGCGTTACAAGGCTCGGGGCGGGGGAAGGTCGTCGCGCATGACTGACAAGGCCACCAGCGATCTGTGGTGGAAGGACACCGTCATCTACTGCGCCGACGTGGCGACCTGGGCGGATTCCGATGGTGACGGTGTCGGCGACCTCGCGGGCCTCACCCGGCGGCTCGACTATCTGTCTGGGCTCGGCGCCACCACCTTGTGGATGATGCCCTTCTACCCGTCCCCGCTGGGCGACGACGGTTACGACATCACCGACTACTATGCGGTCGACTCCCGCTTCGGGACGCTCGGTGACTTTGTCGAGATGATCCGCACCGCCGACAACCTGGGCATCCGGGTGCTGGTCGATCTGGTGCTAAGCCATACCAGCAACCAGCATCCCTGGTTCCAGCAGGCCCGCCGCGACCGCAGCTCCCGGTACCGGGACTACTACCGCTGGAGCGATGACAAGCAGAAAGAACCCAGCGAAGTGGCGTTCCCCGGCGAGCAGAAGAGCACCTGGACCTACGACGAGGCCGCCGGGCAGTGGTACATGCACCGGTACTTCGACTTCATGCCGGACTTGAACATCACCGAGCCGAACGTCCGCGACGAGATGAACAAGGTCCTGGGCTTCTGGCTGGAACTGGGCATCTCGGGATTCCGGGTCGACTCGCTGCAGTTCATGATCGAAACGATCGGGACCCAGGCCCGCGACAAGCCGGTCTCCTATCTGCAGTCGCTGGTCGAGTTCATGGAGCGGCGCCGCGGCGATGCCATCTTCCTCGGCGAGGCTAACGTCAGCCCGGAGGAGCAGCAGCGGTACTTCGCCATCGATGACGGCGACGGGGTGCAGATGCTGTTCGACTTCCGCACCTGCGCGGCGCAGTGGCTCGCGCACGCCCGCGGCAGCGCCCAACCGCTCATCGACGCGCTCAACAAGCGGCCCCGCATTCCCGAGCAGGCTCAGTTCGCTAACTTCTGCCGCCATCACGACGAGCTGAACATCGGCATGCTGTCAGACAGTGAGCGCGAGGAGGTTTTCGCCGCGTTCGCGCCCGAGCACACGCACCGGCTCTACGGGCGCGGCATCCGCCGCCGGCTGGCGCCGATGCTCGGCAACGACCAGCGGCGGATCCGGCTTGCGCTCGCGCTGACGATGGCCCTGCCGGGCACGCCCATCTTGATGTACGGCGACGAGATCGGAATGGGCGAAGACCTGTCGCTGCCCGGCCGCCTCGCCGTCCGCAACCCGATGCAATGGTCGCCGCGGCATGCCGGCGGATTCTCCACCGCCAGCACGCTGTACCGGCCCGCTCGCGCGGAGGGGCCCTACGGCTATAGCGCAGTCAACGTGCTCGACCAGCGACACCAGCCCGGCTCGCTGTACTCCTGGGTGGCCCACGCCATACGCGTCCGCCGAGAATGCCCCGAACTCGGCTGGGGCCAATGGCGCACGCTCAGGCTCAACGACCCGGGCGTGCTGGCCATCGAGGCACGCTGGCGCGACGGCCACCTGGTCACGCTGCACAACCTGTCCGCCGAACCCACGACGGTACGCCTGCCGGGCGACCTGGACGAGCAGGCGCAAGCAACAGAGGTGCACCAGGTCCTCGGCGACGCCCAGCCCCCGCACGGCACCGGCGAGGACATCGCGCTCAGCGGCTACGGATTCCGCTGGCTACGCCTGCTCGACGAAGGCCCTGCCACGCCACCGGAATGACAAAATAGAGCTGCCGTCCGCTACGCGGGGCTATACACCTTGCCGCAGATCGAACGTTGTCCTGGAATCGTGGCGAACCTGAACGGGCACTGGGCAATTCGCAGGCGGCGCGTCAAAGCCACACCCGGCGCCGCAAGCATCGGCATCGGGTCGCAGAGGCAAGACGCAGGAAACTGGATAATCTGAATGCATGCACTGTTGCAGCCATTTTCACTGATGAGAAAATATTCGGCGCTCGGCGCCCACCGGTGGCCAGATGGTGTCTACGATGCGTAATCGGCCCTGATCTTGCACTGAGCGCGCAGTCCCGCCGTTAGGCGCGGATTCACGCATGTCGTCGGAGCCCACGTAGGGCATGCAGATCGGGGTCATTCGGCGCGGATGGTGATGGAGGTCTGCGGGTGCTCGGCTCTGTGGGCCGTCGAGGCCATGATGGACTGCCGCTGCCTGCGGAGCTGGGCTGTCGGTGATGCCGCAGGTGGGGATGGGTTCTGCCGGCCTGGGGTATCAGTACCCGGGCCGGAGCAGGGTGGCGGCCAGTTCCTGGCGGCTGCGGACGCCGAGCTTGCCGAACACGGCGCTGAGGTGTTCTTGGACGGTGTATTGGCTGATGGCCAGCTGGCTGACGATCTGCTTGGTCGAGTACCCGCGCAGGACCAGGGCCACCACCTTGGCCTGGGCGCCGGTTACGCCGTGGCTGTCGAGGATCAAGGATGTGATGTCGCCGGGGCCGGGCTCCTCGAGTACCAGGACGGTGGACCGGCCGTTGGGGCCGTGCAGCCGGGAGGCGTGGACTGATAGCCAGTTCCCGCCGGTGGTGCGCAACCGGACGGTGGGCAATGGGCGTTCCTGGTCCGCTTGGTCATGGCCGGCCGCGGCGGCCGCGGCGAGCAGGGGCAGCGGCAGCTGGCATGAGCTGGGCCAGTCGCTGTCGGGGATTTGCGCCAGCCAGCGTTCGGCGGCGTCGTTCACCGAGGTGACCGACCCGGCGGCGTCGAGGATGACGACCCCGTGCCCCAGCGCCGGGCGCGGGTCCTGGGAGTGGCCGGCCAGCAGCGCCCGGCGCAGCCCCTCGGCCACATGTGGCGCGATCTTGGTGACGATGTCGCGGTCCTGCTGGGAGAACCCCGCCGCTCCGGCCTCCCGGTGCAGGCACATCACTCCCCAGCACGCCTGCCGGGTCCGCAGCGCGACCCTCAGCTCGTCGCCGAGGCCCAGCGGCCGCATGATCTCCGCGTGCCGGGCGCTTTCGTCCCGGTCGCCGCGAGTGGCCTGGTCCAGCGTCCGCACCGGAACCGGGGCGGCGGCCAGGTCGGTGAACCGGTTGACGTCACGCCCGCCGAGTTCGTTGGCCAGGAACAGGGGGGCGGCCTCGGTCAGCGGGTCCTCGCTCGCCGCCGACGTGAACAGCAGCGTCGCTGGGTCGACGGTGGCGACGAAGGCGGCATCGATCCACAGCACCGGCCGCAGGCGGCGGACGGCCTCACGCCCCAGGGCCATGGCGTCCAGGCCGGCGTAGCAGCGCTCGGTGAGCGCGTCGACCTGGCGCTGGGCTGGTACCGGCGGCACGTTCTCCACGGTACGGAACCACCGGCCGGGATAACACCCCAGGAAATTGGCATGGCGGCATCCGCGGCCCTGCCGCAGTCTCGGTGCCATGACAACCTTCGGATTGCACCTGACCAGCTACCCGGAACCGGACGCCGGCGGCTCGATCGCCGCCTACACCCGCGACGTCGCGGCGGCGGCCGAGGGCTCGGGCGTGTTCAGCGCCTTGTGGCTCACCGATCACGTCCACAACATCGGCCCTAGTGGGCCAGCCGCCCCGATGCCGGAATCCCACCTCGTCCTCGCGGCCATCGCCGCCACCACCACCAAACTTGACCTCGGCGTGCTCGCCACTTCGGTGGTGTACCGCAACCCGGCGCTCCTGGCGAAGATGATCACCACGCTCGACGTGCTGTCCGGCGGCCGCGCCATCCTCGGCATCGGCGCCGGGCACCCCCGCACCCAGGCCGAAGCCGAGTCCTACGGCTACCGGTTCCCGCCGATCGGCACCCGGATGGAAATGCTCGACCACGCACTCGAGGTCATCCGGCCGATGACCGGCCCCGAGCCGGCCGTCGGCGCGCCGCCGAACTGGCCCCGGCCGTTGCGCACCGGCGGCATCCCGGTGCTGGTGGCGGGCAGCGGCGAGCAGCGGCTGCTGCGTATCGCCGCCAAGCACGCGGACATGATCAACCTGTCGCTGCCCTCCGGCGAC
>DAITAE010000342.1:0-1981 GCA_036824445.1 Streptosporangiaceae bacterium
GGATAGAGCTGGTCGCGCTCACGAAGCGCTTCACCGACATCGCGGTGGACCGGGTCGACCTGACCGTGGACAGCGGCGAGTTCTTCTCGCTGCTCGGTCCTTCGGGGTGCGGGAAGACCACCACTTTGCGGCTGATAGCCGGATTCGAGCAGCCGACCGAAGGCACCATCTTCCTCGACGGCGTCGAGATGACGCACATCCCGCCGCACCGGCGCAACGTCAACACGGTGTTCCAGAGCTATGCGCTGTTCCCGTTTCTTTCGGTGTTCGACAACGTCGCCTTCGGATTGCGCAACAGGCACCTCACGAAGGCCGAACTCGGCAGCCGGGTAGGCGATGCGCTGGAACTAGTGCAGCTGACCGGGTACGAGAAGCGGCGCCCGGGGATGCTGTCCGGCGGCCAGCAGCAGCGGGTGGCCCTGGCCCGGGCGCTCGTGCTCCACCCGTCGGTACTGCTCCTGGACGAACCGCTTGGCTCTCTCGACGCCAAGCTCCGCCGGTCGCTGAAGGTCGAGCTCAAGGCGCTGCAGGAACGGGTCGGTATCACCTTCCTCTATGTCACCCACGACCAGGAGGAGGCGCTGACCATGTCCGACCGGCTGGCGGTGATGAACGCCGGCCGGATCGCGCAGCTCGGCACCCCGCGCACGATCTACGAGGAGCCCGCCGACACCTATGTGGCGGACTTCCTGGGGGTGTCGAACCTGATGCCGGTCGAGGTGGTGGAGCGCGGCCCCGGTTCGCAGTGCCGCGTCAGGCTGGGTGAACTGACGCTGGCCGTGGAACGGGGCGAGGTGGATTCGGTAGGGCCCGCGCACGCGGTGATCCGGCCCGAAAGGGTGCGGATCGAGCCCTACGCGCAGGACGGCCAGGTGGGCCCGAACCGGGTGCCGGCGATGATCGAGCGGCTGGTGTTCCTCGGCGCCTCCACCCAGGTGATGCTGCGGCTTGCCCCGGGCGAACTGCTTCAAGTCGTGGTGCCCAACGACGGCACCGAGGCCGCGCCCTCCCAGGGCACACCGGTGCACGCGTTCCTCGCCCCGGACGCGCTGCGGGTGCTCGGCGGCACCACGCGGGACGTGCCGGTCGACGCGGAGGAGGACGCGCTCCCGGCCCGCTGAGCTACGGCTTCCGCCCGACCCCGCCCCACATGGCGGCGGCGCTCTTGGCCTGGATCTCGGAGTCGGGCCGCCATTGCTGGATGCGCACCATTCCCGGCTCGACCAGCTCGAGGCCGTGGAAGAAGCGCGTGACTTCGTCGCGCGTGCGGTAGGTGCCCTTCTGGGCGACGAGCCGGTTGAGACGTTCTCTCATCGCGGCCATCTTCTCCGGTTCGATATCCGACGCCACGTGTGACAGCGCCAGGTAGCTCCCTGGCGGGACCGCGCTCATCAGCTTCGCCACGACCCCGTGCGGGTCCTCGTCGTCGCCGATCAGGTGCAGCACCGCGATGAGCATGACCGCCACCGGGACGGAGAAGTCGAGCGTCCTCGCCGCCTGGTTCACGATCGCGTCGACGTCGCGGAGGTCGGCGTCAACGTAGTCCGTGGCGCCCGCCTTGTTGCTGGTCAGCAGGGCGCGGGCGTGCGCGAGGACGATCGGGTCGTTGTCGACGTAAACGATCCGGCTCTCCGGCGCCACCTCCTGGGCGACCTCGTGCGTGTTGTTCGCGGTCGGGATGCCCGTGCCGATGTCGAGGAACTGGCGGATCCCCGCCTCACCAGCGAGGTAGCGCACTACCCGGGCGAGGTAGGCACGGTTCGCCCGCACCGAGGAGACCAGGTCCGGGTAGGCCTCGAGCGCCGCCTCGCCCGCCACGCGGTCGGCCGCGTAGTTGTCCTTGCCGCCCAGCCAGTAGTCGTACACCCGCGCGATGTGCGCGACCTCGGTGTCAAAGGGCGGCATCTTGGCGCGGCCGGACCGGGTCCCACCGTCGGCGCCATCTGGCCCTGCTGTGCTACTGGCCGTCACTCCTGCCCTT
>DAITAE010000342.1:2081-5539 GCA_036824445.1 Streptosporangiaceae bacterium
CGTAGACCACGCTGCAGCCGGGCGCGGCCGACTGCGCGACCTCATGCGTGTTGTTCGCGGTCGGGATGCCGGTGCCGATGTCGAGGAACTGGCGGATTCCCGCATCTTTAGCCAGATAGCGCACTGTGCGGGCCAGAAAGGCACGATTGGCGCGAACCGAGTAAACGATATCTGGATAGGCCCGGATCGCCTGCTCGCCGGCCACCCGGTCGGCGGCGAAATTGTCCTTCCCGCCAAGCCAGTAATCATAAACGCGGGCAACGTGCGCGACGCTGGTGTCGATGGACAGGGGCACCTCGTGGCCGAGGGATGCGGTGCCGTCACCCTTTTGCTGTGCCGCGGGGGTGTCTTTGCTGGGCACTGATGCGCCTTTCTCCCTGAGCGCCGGGGCGGCTGGGCGCCAGCGGCAGCCGCTGCCGGTCACCCGCTGGCGGTCTAGATCTCCTGGATGATCTCTTTGAGGAAGCGCGTGGTGGCGGTGGGAGGATGGGCCTCTGCGCTGAGGACGTTCATGACCTCCATGTAGTGGTCCACGTCTCTGCGGTCGTCCAGGTAGAGGGCACTGGTGAGGTGCTCGAGGTAGACGACGTCCGGGAGGTCCGGCGCGGCGAAACGCAAGATGGTGAAGGATCCTCCCGCGGCCGCGTGGCCCCCGCGGCGGAACGGCACGACCTGGATGGTGATGTGGGGGAGGGCGGCCGCCTCCAGCAGGTGCTTGAGCTGTGCGCGCATCACCTGGCGCCCCCCGATCGGCCGCCGCAGCGCCGCCTCGTCGATGACGAACCACACCCGGGGCGGATCGGTGCCGTCGAGTACCTCCTGGCGCCGCATGCGGAGGCTGACCCGGCGCTCGGTCTCGTCGCTGGAGGCGGGGCCGTACCCGAGCGCGGTCACGGCGTGCGCGTAGTCCTCGGTCTGGAACAGGCCATGCACGAACTGGAGCTCGAAGCTGCGGATGAGCGAAGCGGCCGTCTCCAGCCCCAGATAGGGCTCGAACCAGTCCGGGAGGATGTCGCTGTACTTGGCCCACCAGCCGGGACTGTTGGCCTGCCGGGCCAGGGCGAGCATGCTGGCGCGCACCGGTTCGTCGGTCACGCCGTAGAGCGTGAGCAGGTCTGCGACGTCCCGCTCCTTGAAGCCGACCCGCCCGTGCTCGATGCGGCTGATCTTCGACCGCGAGCCGCGGATCTCGTACGCCGCCTCGTCGGGCGTGACGCCGCTCTCCTCGCGCAGGCGGCGCAGCTGATTTCCGAGCATGATGCGAAGGACGGTCGGGCCGCCACGTGGCTCGTCCGGGGCTGACTTGCCAGGCAGCTCGTCGCTCGGCTGAACCGCACTCATCCTGGCTCCGGGGACCGGCTGATTTACACTCAGTGCCCACTCCAGATGGACGGCTAACGTCACGCCGCGGCATGAGCGGGAATCCGGGAGGACCTGGGCCCGCCCGGCGGTCGGGCGCACTCAGCACGATATCACCGTGGATGCGTCTTGTCGTGACCCGTTTCGGTTCGCTTGGATAACGGCGCCAAACTGGCGTGAATAAGTCGATCAGTGCGCCGAACTCACCGTTGTTCATATCCTGCGGGAACGCGGTCCCGCGGCCCCGCGGTGGATCGGCCCGGCCCGCGGGTCCCGGAGTCGCCGGCGTATACGCAACGTACGCCTGCAAGGCCAGTCGAACATGCCGATGCATGTGCATATGGCTGTGCATCGTCCGGTGCATAATGGTAGCGGGTGGGGCCCTCACCGTCGGCTAGGCCGCGGTGGGTACTGGGGGGCCGGTCCTGGGCGGCCCCGGCGCGAGAGCAGCCGGGGCCGCTCAGTCAGACCCGGCGATGGTGGCGAGCGCCTCGACCTGGCCGCCCCGCTCGCCACGCTCGCCACGGGTCATCCACCGGTAGCCGATGTAGCCGATGATCACGATGACCAGCGACATGACCAGCATGATCGTGCCGAGGGCGTTGAGCGCTGGCCGTCCGTTGCCGCCCTTCTGCTGCGCGTAGATATACACCGACATCGGTGTGTTGCCCGAGTTGGAGTTCAGCAGGTCCACGAGGACGAAGTCGTCGATGACGCTGGAGAAGACCAGGACCGCGCTGGCGAAGACGGCCGGTGTCAGCAGCGGCAGCATCACCCGGCGCATGACCTGCATGTGCGTGGCGCCGAGGTCGGCGGCCGCCTCCTCGTATTGCTTCCCGATCGTCACCAGCCTGGCCTGGACGATGATCGCGGGCCAGCTCAGGTTCCAGGTGACGAGCGAGAGCGTCTCCGCGAGCGTGCCGAGCCCCACCGTCGTGAACAAGGCGGTGAACACGAAGAAACTGGCCACGCCGAAGATGAGCTCGGGAATGACGAAGGAAAGGATCATCGCGAAATTGGCGGTCGCCGAGGTGTAGCTGCGCCATCGGTTGATCCCAAGCGCGAATGCCACGCCCAGCGGCACGGTGATCAAGGTGACATAGACGGCCAGGCGCACGGTCTGGATCACCGCGGCGTGCAGGTTCGGGTCGTGCAGCACCGAGTTCACCGGGTCGGCGAAGTACCAGCGCCAGGAGAAGCCCTGCCAGATGCTCTGCGACTGGCCGTTGTTGAAGGAGAAAAGGACTGCGATCCCAACGGGCACCAGCGACCAGATGAGGTACAGCCAGGTGAACCCCTCGAGGAACCACGAGTGACGCCACGGGTTGTGCCGTGGCCGGAGTCTGCGGATCCCGGCCCGGCGCGCCGTGTCCGCACGCTCCGCCGGCGCCGGCGTCGCGGTTGCCGTGGTCACATCGCCTCCCGCGACGTCCGGCTGGTTCGCACCACGTAGTAGATCATCGGGATGATCAGGGCGAGCAGGAAGAACAGCGAGATGACGGCGCCCTCGCCCTGCAGCCCCGGCGTACTGAGCTGGTTGTTGATGACGTTGCCCAGCATGGTGGTGCCCGTGGTGCCGGACAGCAGCTGGTTGGTGTAGTAGTCGCCCAGCATGGGCAGCACGGTGATCAGCATGCCGGTTAGGATCGCCTGCCTGGACATCGGCAGCGTCACCCGGAGGAAGGTGCGTATCCGGCCGAGCCCGAGGTCGCGGCCGGCCTCGATGAGCGCGGGGTCGATCCGGTCCAGCCCGGCGTAGAGCACCAGGATCAGGTACGGGATGTAGCCGTAGACGAGCCCGAGTATCACCGTCATCGGCAGCCCGCTGAGCCAGTTGAAGGGGCCCAGGCCCGCCACGCCGAGGGCCTTGTTCACGTACCCGTCATTCTGTAGCAGCCCGACCCAGGCGAGCATGCGCATCATGTAGCTGATCCAGAAGGGCGCGATCAGCAGGACCAAGAACAGCCCCTTGCGGCGGCCGGCGAACCTGGCCACGAAATAAGCGGTGGGATAGGCGATCAGCAGCGCCAGCAGCGACGCCACGGCCACGTAGATCAGCGTCCTGATGATGATCGGCCCGACGAACGCGCTGGCGCCGA
>DAITAE010000833.1:0-1678 GCA_036824445.1 Streptosporangiaceae bacterium
CGGCCGTCGGCGAGCAGATACTCGTCGGTGTGCGGCCGGACGTCGCGGGTGACCTTGACCGCCGCCTCCGTCAGCGCACGGACATCGATCTCGACATCGAAATGCCCGGCGTTGGCCAGGATCGCACCGTCCCGCAAGGCCGGCAGGTGCCCGGCCGCGATCACGTCGCGCGATCCGGTGGCTGTGATGAACACCTCGCCCGACGGAACCGCATCCGCCATCGGGAGCACCCGGAACCCCGCCAGGACCGCCTCCAGCGCCCGCACCGGGTCAACCTCGGTGACTACGACCTGTGCGCCGAGCCCGCGGGCCGCGTCGGCGATGCCGCGGCCGCTTGCCCCGTAGCCGGCCACCACCACGACCCTGCCGGCCAGCAGGATATTCGTGGCCCGCAGCACGCCGTCGATGACCGACTGCCCGGTGCCGCACGTGTTGTCGAACATCCGCTTGGTGGTGGTCGCGTCGGCCGCCACCATCGGGAAGGCGAGCGCGCTCTCAGCGGCCATCCGGCGCAGCCGGATCACCCCGGTGGCGGTGGACTCGCAGCCACCCCGCACGGCCGCGAGGAGTTCCGGGCGCTCGGCGTGGAGCGTGTTCACCAGGTCGCCGCCATCGTCCATGACCAGGTCGGGTCCCTCGCCCCCGGCATCGAGCGCGCGGTGGATGTGCTCGTCGTAGGTGAGCCGGTCCAGCCCGGCCCGGGCGTACACGGTCGCGGCGCCGTCCGCGGCGAGCGCCGCCGCGACATCATCCTGGGTGGAGAGTGGGTTGGAGGCGGCCAGGAAGACCCGCGCCCCACCCGCTCGCAGCGCGTTCACCAGGCCCGCGGTCTCGGCCGTGACGTGCAGGCAGGCCGCGACCGTGAGCCCGGCGAGCGGCCGCTGCGCCGCGAACCTCTCGGCGATCAGGCGCAGCACCGGCATCCCCCGCTGCGCCCAGTCGATCCTGGCCCGGCCGGCCTCGGCCAGGCCGGGATCGGTGATGTCGGAGAGCGGGCTGCCGGCGTCCCCGGCGGCGCTGGGCATGGTCAGTAGCGGTAGTGCTCGGACTTGTACGGACCTTCCACCGGAATCCCGAGGTAGCTGGCCTGCTCCTTGGTCAGCTCGGTGAGCGTGACGCCGAGGGCGGCCAGATGCAGCCGTGCCACCTTCTCGTCGAGATGCTTGGGCAGGGTATACACCCCGGTCGGGTAGTCCTCGGGCCGGGTGTACAGCTCGACCTGGGCGATCACCTGGTTGGTGAAGGAATTGGACATGACGAAGCTCGGGTGGCCGGTCGCGTTCCCGAGGTTCAGCAGGCGCCCCTCAGAGAGCAGGATCACGCAATGCCCATCGGGGAACTGCCACTCGTCGACCTGGGGCTTGATGTTCACCCGGCGGATGCCGGGCAGGCGGGCCAGGCCGGCCATGTCGATCTCGTTGTCGAAGTGCCCGATGTTGCCGACGATCGCCTGGTGCTTCATCCGGCTCATCTGCTCGGCGGTGATGACGTCCCGGTTGCCGGTGGCGGTGACGAAGATGTCCGCGCTGCCGACGACGTCGTCCAGCGTCGTGACCTGGAATCCGTCCATCGCCGCCTGCAGCGCGCAGATGGGGTCGATTTCGGTGATGATCACCCGGGCGCCCTGGCCGCGCAGCGACTCGGCGCAGCCCTTGCCGACGTCCCCGTACCCGCAGAC
>DAITAE010000343.1:0-5529 GCA_036824445.1 Streptosporangiaceae bacterium
CCTCGACCTCCAGCGGCCAGCGGCCGCCCCACTCCCCCGCCTCGAACCGCTCCCGCAGCAGCGCCAGGTCGTCCTCGTCGCCGTCGCCGTCCGCGGGCTCGTCGGCGGCGCCGAGCAGGTCCGCCGAATCGATCAGCCGCTGCTGCCCGAACCGTTCCTCCAGCCACTGGTGGAAGGCGCTGCCACGCCGGGCCTGCGGCGCGGGCGGCCGCGGCATCGGGCGGCGGATCTGGCGGGCGAGCTCGGCGGGATCGGCGGCCATCGTGACCAGCGATGACACCGAGAGCCGCCCTGGCAGAGCCACCGCCGCGGCGGCGTCACCGCGCCGCTCCTCGCGCTCCGCGAGGAGAATCGTGGTATCCCGCTCCCACGCCTGCGCCAGCAGCCGCTCGTTGTCGGTCAGCGGTTCGCCGGGGCCGGCCCCTGGGCCCCCGTCCGCCAGCCGGGCGTCTGCCAGCCCGCCGTCTGCCACCACTCCGCCGTCGGCCAGCATTCCCGCTTGCACCAGCCCGGCCCGGGCGTGGCCGACCAGTTCGGCCGCTTCACGAACCGCCTCGTAGCGCGATCCGGCCGGGGACAGTGGCCATTGCACGGGCACCGGCTCGGCCAGCGCCGGGTTCGTGGCATCATCCGCAGGCGGCGGTGCCCATTGCGCCACGGTCCCCGCACCGGCCTCGCACGCGGCCCGGACCTCTTCCAGGAACAGCGATGGGCCGAGCGGGGAGACGCCATCACCCCACCAGTAGCCGGTGCAGGCGACCCAGAACGCCGCCCTGGTCACCGCCACGTACGCGAGCCGCCGCTCCTCCGCCAGCTCGCGCGCCGCGCATGCGTCGCTGAAGGCTGCCAGCGACCGCGCGGTCAGGTCGGGGAGGCCCGGCAGGTCGCGCGCGTCTCCCCGCAGGCCGAACGGCAGCAGCCGCGGATTCTCGGTCCACCGGGTGCTGGCCACCGGCCGGGCCGGGAAGACCCGGGCCTTCTCCCCGGCGGCCAGGCCGGGCACGACGACCGCGGCCCACTGCAGGCCCTTCGCCGCGTGCACCGTGGTGAGGGTGACCGCGTTCGTCCCGCTTGGCCGGCCCGATTCCAGGCCGAACTCCTCCGCCTCGGCGGCGGTCAGGTAGGCGAGGAAGGCGCCGAGCGTCGGCTCCTCCTGGTCGTCGGCGAACGTGGACGCCGCGTCCGCGAACGCGTCGAGGTCGGCGCGCGCGGCAGCGGGGTCGCGCCACGGCTGGGCCGCCACCTCGATATCCAGCCCGAGCACCCGCTCCACCTCGCCCACCAGGTCGGGCAGGGGCCGGCCGGTGTGCGCGCGCAGCGCCCGCAGCTCGGCGGCCAGCGCGCTGAACCGCGTAAAGGCGGGTGCCGAGTACGCGGCGGCCGGACCGAGGTCGTCCAGGGCCTCCACCAGGCTGCCCTGCTCGGCGGTCAGGTCGGTGACCGCCTGCGCCAGAGGATCATCGTGCTTAACGCTTCCCCGTTGCTGGCCGGGTGCGCCCGCTCCCCCCCGCTCGGGGCCGGCCGGGCCGGCCACTGCCGGGCCGGCCCCCGTGCTGGTGCCTCCCGGGTCGCCGGGTGCCGGGCCGCCCGCCCGGGTGGTGCGGTGCTCGCGGGCCAGGTCGCGGGCTCGCCGGCCGAGTGCCACCAGGTCGCGCGGCCCGATCCGCCACCGCGGGCCGGTGAGCAGCCTCGCCAGGGAGCCGGACGCCGTCGGGTCGTGCAGCACCCGCAAGGTCGCGACCACGTCGGCCACCTCGGGGACGGTGAGCAGCCCGCCCAGGCCGACGACCTCGACCGGAATCCCGCGCGCCTCGATCGCCGCACGCAGCGCGGGGAACTGGGACCGCTTGCGGCAGAGCACCGCCACGTCGGCTGCGCGCAGGCCCGTGCTGCCGGGCGCCGGCCAGCGATCCCCGTCCGGGGCCGCTCCCGGAGGCAGGTCCAGCAGCCCTTCAATCTGCGACGCAATCCACGCCGCCTCGTCCGCCGCGGTTTCCAGCAGGGCGCAGACCACGCGCCCCCGCCCGGCCCGTCCCGGTGGCGGCACCAGCCGCGGCACCAGCGGCGCCTCCGCCCGCAGTCCCTCCTGCAGCGCGGCGGCGGCGTCCAGGACCCGCTCGGTGTTGCGGAAGCTGGTCGACAGCTGCCTGACCTTGGCCGGGCGGGTGCGGCCGCGCCCGCCCGGGCCGTTGCCCCTCGGGCCGGTCGCCCGCTGGCCAGCCACGGGAAAGTCGGCGACGAAACGGCGCAGGTTGCCGGCGCTGGCGCCGCGCCAGCCGTAGATCGACTGGCAGGGATCGCCGACGGCGGTGACCGGATGCCCACCGCCGAACAGCGCCTGCAGCAGCACCAGCTGGGCGTGGCTGGTGTCCTGGTACTCGTCGAGAAGCACGACCTGGAACCGGGCGCGCTCGATCGCACCGACCTGGGGATGGCGGCTGGCGATCCGTGCCGCCAGAGCGACCTGGTCACCGTAGTCGATCACTTCGCGGGCAGCCTTGGCGCGCGTGTAGGCGGCCACCATCGGGAGCAGCTGTTCCCGGGTGCGCTGGCACCCGACGATCCTGCGGACCTGGGCCGGCACCCGGCCGGAGTGCGCCCGGCCGGCCGCCTCCAGCCACCGGCCGACCTGCTGAACGTCGGCCGGCGAACGCAGGTGCTCGGCGAGTTCGCCGGCCAGATCGAGCACCGCCGCGGTGACCCACTGCGGGGCCCGGTCGACCGCGTCCATCGGCCCGCCGTAGCCGGCGACCACCCGGGCCGCGATCTGCCACGCCACCGCCGGGGTGATGAGGCGCAACGACGGCTCCAGCGCCTCGCGCAGCGCATGGTCGGCGACGAGCCTGGCGGCGTAGGCATGGTAGGTGGACACGACCGGCTCGCCGTCCAGCGCCTCCTCCGCGGGCGGGGGCGCGCCGCGCGGGCGCCCGTCACCCGGCGGCGTCTCTGGCCCGGGCAGCTGGGCCGGCCCGGCAGGTTCCGTCCTGCCCATGGCCACGCCCGCCCGCCGCAGGCCGGCCAGCCTGGCCCTGACCCGCTGCCCCAGCTCGGCGGCGGCCTTGCGGGTGAAGGTGAGGCCGAGCACCCGCTCCGGCGTGACCATGCCGTTGGCGACCAGCCAGACCAGCCGGGCGGCCATGGTCTCGCTCTTGCCCGAGCCCGCGCCGGCGATCACGGCCAGTGGCTCCAGCGGGGCGGCGATCACGTCCGCCTGCTCGCTGGTCGGCGCGGGCAGGCCGAGCAGCATGGCCAGCTGCGCAGGGCTGTACCTGGCCTGTCCCGTCATGGCGTCACCTGCTCCCCCGACGCGTGCACCGGACAGCTGGAGGCGACGGGGCAGTTCCGGCAGCCCGGGTTCAGCCGGGCCGCGAACAGCGGTCCCGCCATGCCCGCGGCCACGGTCTCGACCAGTTCCCGCGCCCAGCCCGGCTCCGGGTCGTCGGCCAGCGCACGCTGCGGCTGCACCCGGACCTCGGCGGCCAGGCTGGCCTTGCCGACCTGGACGAGTTCCGCGCCCCCGGGCTCGGTCAGGCCCAGCTGCTCGAACGCGCCGAGCATGACCGCGAGCTGGTACACGCCGAGCTGCGGATGCCGGTCCAGGTCGGTGCCGGCCACCGGGGCCGAGCTGGTCTTCAGGTCGACAACGATCGCCCTGCCCGCGGCGTCGCGTTCCAGCCGGTCCACCCGGCCGGTGATCTCCACCGCGCCCACCTGCGCCCGCACGCTCTCCTCGTAGGCGACCAGGTCCCGTGGATTGTCCCGGTGCCAGGCCAGGAACTTGCGCACCATCTGGTGGGCCAGCTCCCGCTGCTTCTCGCTGTACCAGGCGCTGCCGAAGTCCAGGTGGTGCCAGACCTCGTCGATGCGGTCCCCGATCAGGTCGTCGGCGGCGCCCTCGGCGGCGAGCACCGCCGCGGCGTGGATCACGATGCCGAAGTGGCGGACCACATCCGCCGACCGGGCCCCGGCGGCGACCTCCAGCAGCCAGCGCAGCCCGCAGCGGGTGAACGACTCCACCTGCGACGGCGAGACCCGCATCAGGGCGCCGCCGGGTGGCTGGGCCGTGAGCGGGACCGAGATGGGGGCGGCCAGCGGGCCGGGATCGGACAGCCTGGTGAGCTGGTACCAGTAGCCCGGATCGGCGCCGCGGACGCCGGCCTGCGACAGCCGGGCCAGCTGGGTGGCCGCGGCCTGCCGCAGCGCGGGCGACTGCCGACGGTCGGCGGCGGCCCGGCGCAGGTCGGCGGTCAGCGCGGGCAGCGACAGCCAGCGCAGCTCCGACCCGGAGACGTGCTCGATCTCGATGTCGTCGCCTGCCAGCTCGGCCAGGAAGCGCGACGGGCGCTCGTCGCTGTCCTCCCCGCCCGCGGCGGTCACCACCAGCGTCCGGCGGGCGCGCGTCGCCGCGACGTAGAACAGCCGGCGCTCCTCGCTGAGCAGCTTGGAGGCGAGCGCGGCTGCGGCGGCGTCGCTCCCGGCAGCCTGCCCGGGCACCCCATCCGTTGTGTCCATCAGTTCGTCCATGCCGAGAAGCGACGACCGCAGCCGCAGGTCCGGCCAGATACCTTCCTGCACCCCGGCCACCACGACCACGTCCCATTCCAGGCCCTTGGCCCGGTGCGCGGTGAGGATGCAGACGGCCTCGCCCGCCGGCGCCCGTCCCGCCAGCGTGTCACCCGGGATCTCCTGGCCGGACAGGCTGTCCAGGAAGAGCCGGGCCGACCCGGGGGGCAGGCGCTCGGTGAAACGCGCGGCGGCCTCGAACAGCGCGACCACGGCGTCGAGATCACGGTCGGCGGCGGCGCCGCGGGACCCGCCGGCCGCGCTCGCCGCCTGCCACGCCTGCGCCAGGCCGGAGGCGTGCCACACCGTCCACAGGGTGTCGTGCGCGTTGCCGCCGTCCGCGGTCTCGCGGGCGAGCGCCAGCAGGTCCGCTACGCGCCGCGCCGCGTCGGCGGCCGGGCCGTCGATGAGCGTGAGGTCGCGCGGGTCCCGGAGCGCGGCGGCAACCGGCTCTTCCGGCGGCTCCTCGCCGGCGGCCTGCGCGGCCGCCCGCAGCGCCCGGCGGAGCCTGCGCAGGCCCAGTGCGTCGCTGCCGCCCAGCGGCCCGGTCACCAGCTGCGCGGCGGCGTCCTCGTCGAGCGTGCCGGGACGCAGCGCGCACCGCAGCAGCAGGACCAGCGGCCGTGCCCCCGGTTCGGCGGTGAGCGGCAGTTCGTCCCCGGCGACCACCGTGGGCACCCCGGCCGTCATGAGCGCGCGGCGCAGCAGCGGAACCTGGTGGATCACGGACCTGACCAGCACCGCCATCGACGACCAGCGGACGCCGTCATGCAGGTGCGCGCGCCGCAGCACGTCCGCGACCACCGTGGCCTCCTGGCTGGCGCTGGTGGCGGTGATCACCCTCACCATCCCCGCCGGGGCGGATGGCAGCGCGGCCAGGTCGCGATGCGTGGCCGGCGCGGCCGGGAGCCTGCTTGCCACCCGCCGGGACGCCGCCAGCAGGACAGCCCCGCTGCGCCGGCAGGT
>DAITAE010000834.1:0-1676 GCA_036824445.1 Streptosporangiaceae bacterium
GAGGCGGAGAGCGACTCCAGCCGGGAGCGGTTCGCCGGGTTCATGCGGGAGGTGCCCTGCCCGTCCTGTCACGGCGCGCGGCTCAAGCCGGTCGCGCTCGCCGTCACGGTGGACGGCAGCTCCATCGCGGAGATCTGTGCCCTGCCGATAGGGGAACTCGCCAAGCTGCTGCTCGGCCTCGACCTGTCCGACCGGGACCGGCAGATCGCCGGGCGAATTCTTAAGGAGGTCAACGCTCGCCTGGGCTTCCTGCTCGACGTTGGCCTGGACTACCTCACCCTGGACCGCGCCTCGGCCACGCTGGCGGGTGGGGAGGCACAGCGGATCCGGCTGGCAACCCAGATCGGCTCCGGGCTGGTCGGTGTGCTGTACGTGCTGGACGAGCCGTCGATCGGGCTGCACCAGCGGGACAATCACCGGCTGCTCGAGACGCTGCTGCGGCTGCGCGATCTCGGCAACACCCTGATCGTGGTCGAGCACGACGAGGACACGATCCGCTCGGCGGACTGGGTGGTCGACATCGGCCCGGGGGCCGGGGAGCACGGCGGCCGGATCGTGGTGGCGGGCCCGCTGGCGGACCTGCTCGCCAGCAAGGAGTCGCTGACGGGCGCCTACCTGACCGGGCGGGCGGAGATCCCGCTGCCCGTGACCCGCCGCCAGCGCGTCCGCGGCAAGGAGGTCGTGGTCAAGGGCGCCAGCGAGCACAACCTGCGCTCGGTGGACGTGGGGTTCCCGCTCGGCTGCCTGATCGCGGTCACCGGCGTCTCGGGCTCGGGAAAGTCGACCCTGGTCAACGACATCTTGTACAGCGCCCTGGCCAAGGAACTGCACGGGACCAGGATCGTGCCCGGCCGGCACACCAGGGTGACGGGGACGCACCTCGTGGACAAGGTGGTGCACGTCGACCAGGGCCCCATCGGCCGCACGCCGCGCTCCAACCCGGCGACCTACACCGGGGTGTTCGACCACATCAGGCGGCTGTTCTCGCAGACCACCGAGGCCAAGATCCGCGGCTATCAGCCCGGCCGGTTCTCGTTCAACGTCAAGGGCGGCCGGTGTGAGGCCTGCTCGGGCGACGGCACGATCAAGATCGAGATGCAGTTCCTGCCGGATGTCTATGTACCGTGCGAGGTCTGTCACGGCGCCCGGTACAACACCGACACGCTGGCCGTCCACTACAAGGGCAAGACGATCGCCGACGTGCTGGACATGCCGATCGAGGAAGCGGCGGTCTTCTTCGAGCCGGTGCCACCCATTCACCGGCACCTGAAGACGCTCGTCGACGTCGGCCTCGGCTACGTCCGGCTCGGCCAGCCCGCGCCCACGCTTTCCGGCGGCGAGGCGCAACGGGTGAAGCTCGCCTCGGAGCTGCAGCGGAGATCCACCGGCCGCACGATCTACGTGCTGGACGAGCCCACCACCGGGCTGCACTTCGAGGACATCCGCAAGCTGCTCGGCGTGCTCGGCCGGCTCGTCGACGGCGGCAACACGGTGATCGTGATCGAGCACAACCTGGACGTGATCAAGACCGCGGACTGGGTGATCGACCTGGGGCCCGACGGCGGGTCGCGTGGCGGCACCGTGGTGGCGACCGGCACTCCCGAGGAGATCGCCATGGCCGAGGAGAGCTACACCGGCCAGTTCCTCAAGAAGATCGTGAACGTCTAGAGGGGGCG
>DAITAE010000344.1:0-5523 GCA_036824445.1 Streptosporangiaceae bacterium
GAGAGCATCGTCTTGTTGTGGGTCTTCCAGACGCGGGCGGCCTTGATGGCCTCAAGCTTAGTCTCGTATGGGCCGTTCATTCTGCTGTACTCCCTACGTAGACACTCAGATACTCAGATGCACATCTGTGCATCAGCGTAGATCCCTGGCCCGTTTGTCCACTTCGGCCCGGTGCTTCCCGCCCTGCTGCCACAGCGTGATCATGGCCCGGATGCGGGCGGCGGCGACGCGTCCGGGCACCTGGCGGTGCGGGCCTCGCCAGGCTGCCGGGCGGTGTGGTACCGGCCGAGGCATGAGCCATATCAGCCGTAGCGCATCTGCTGGTGGCTGGCGTTTGCTGGTCCCGGCTGCGAATGCTGAACAGGGGATGTTCGAAAACCCAGAGAGCGGCGGCCGGGCAAGAGGACACTGGCGAGATGGACTGGAGCGCTTTGGCCAGGGGGGTATTGGCGTGAGGATCCCGGCGCTCCTGGCCCTTGAGACGCTGGCGTGCAAGCCGCGCCGACCCGGCCCAGCCAGGACGGGTGAGGGCGCGGCGGCGCGCCAGTAGCAGGCATGCGGCCGGGTCCATGCCCACGGCCGCCCGGACGGGGCGCCTGCACGTGGCATGAGCGGGACGATCGGAGGACCGGGATGAAGCGGCTGAGGAAAGGGCTGGCGGTGGCCGCGGTGGCCCTGGTG
Organism: Streptosporangiaceae bacterium; assembly: GCA_036824445.1. GTDB lineage: Bacteria > Actinomycetota > Actinomycetes > Streptosporangiales > Streptosporangiaceae > UBA9676. The sequence goes on from DAITAE010000344.1 coordinate 682, forward strand.
ATGGGGTTCCTGGCGGCCGGATGCGGGGGCAGCGGCCCGGTCGGCGGCGCCATCAAGACCGCGATCTCCAGCCTGTCGCCTAGCCGGACCGCGATCCCGAGCCGGAGTGCGAGCGTCGCGCCGCCGACGCCCACCGCGGAAGCGCCTGCCACTGGCCAGGCGCCGGAGAATCCGGCGGCCGCCTCCCCGGCCGCGGCGGGCGGGTCCGGCTCGTCGCTGATGTGGCTGTGGATCGTGCTGGCCGCGGTCGTCGTCATCGGCCTGATCGTGTGGATCGCGCGTGCCTCTGGCCGGCGCTCGGCCGCCGCGGCGGGCTGGCACTCCAGGGTGATCAATACCTATGCGAAAGGCCAGGCGCTGGCCGACGCGCTGCGCATGGCCGAGGCCCGCGGGGCGCCGGCCGCTGGGGAGGCCGCCGCCCGCTGGGCCGGCCTGCAGGCCCGCGCGGACGACCTCACCCAGGAGCTGTATTCGCTGCGGGAGAGCGCCCCCCGTGAGGAAGACCGCGAGCTGGTCGCGGACGCGCTCGCCTCCCTGCAGGCGCTGCGCTCGGCAATGGCGGAGAAGCAGGCCGCGGGCGGCGCGGGCGGGGCCCGCAGCCCGGAGGCGGCGCAGGTGCACAGCCGGCTGATGTCTTTCGAGGTATCCCTCCGCGCCCTCCGGGCGCCTGAGGAGCAGCTGCCCCGGATCTGATCCGCCCACTGTGGATAATGCGGAGATCGAGCGCACAGCTATCACGCACGTGATGGGACTGGAGCGCGATGATCGTAAGCGATATGCCGGGGCGGGCCGCCAAGAAGGGATCGACGGCCGCACCGCCGCCGGACCGTCGCGCCGGGTTCGGCTGCACGCTGGCGCGCGTCGCGTGCTGGGCTCGCGCCGTCAGGGTGCCCGCGCGTCGGTGGCGCGGGTGGCGGTGCCGGGTTCGGGTTGGGTGCCCAGCCACTGGGCGATCTCAAGCGCGGCGCCGACGTCGACGCCGTTACCGGCGAGCGGGAGCGGGAGCAGCGGTTCGGCGCGGCGCAGGCGGTTGAGGACCGTGTTGCGGTGGGTGTACAGGGCGCGGGCGGCGCGGGCGGCGCTGAACTGTTCGCGGATGTACACGCCCAGGGTGTCGCGCAACTCGCGGTCGGCGCCGGCCAGCGTGCCGAGCGTTCGGGCGACGAACTCGCTTGCGCGCTGTTCGTCCTGGATGGCCAGCGCGGCCAGCTGGATATCGGCGAACCTGGCGACCCGCAGGTCGGGCCGGCGGGACATCAGCCGCTGGGTGGCCACCGCGTCGAAGTGGCTGCGCCGGAATCCGTCGGCCCCGGCGCCGGGTGGCCCGACCGCGACCCGGACCGCGGGGTGGGCCGCGGTCGCCGCGGTGATGGCGCCGGCGCCGGTGTCGGCGGCGGCGGCGAACCAGGCCCACACCGATGAGGAGCTGGCGATCACGGTCAGCACCTGCCGGGCGCGGGTCGCGCCGCCGAGGGCCTCGGCGGCCTGGGCCAGCGCTGCCTGGTCCGGGCGGCGGGGATCGGTCCACAAGACCGCGGCGGTGTGCCGGCGGCGCAGGTCATAGCCCAGCCCGGTGCTGGCCCGTGCGGTGGTGATGGGGGCGCTGTCCAAGATGAGGCTCACCACCTCAAACCGGCGCGCGTGGCTGCTGCGGGCCAGTTCTGCGCGCTCGCGCCGCAGCTGCTCCGACAGCGCCGCCACCATGTCATCGACGAACCCGGCCACCGACCGCGAGCCGGCCCCCAGCACCTGGCGGAGCACCGCCGGATCCGAAGACAGCGCGAACGCGGTGCGCATCCAGTACGCCCACACGACGTTCTGCCCGGCGTGGTAAGTCGTGTACACGGTCTGCTCGATCCCGCGGCGGAACGCCTCGCGCGCGATGCCCAGCACCTCAGGGGACAGGTTGGCCGACACCCGCCCGCCCGGATCCCGCTCTATGCTGGCCGCCCAGTGCAGCACGTTCGCCCGCGTGCTCGCGGCCACCTCGGCGGCCAGCACCGGCTCGCTGCGCAGCGGCTCATCGGCCGCGGCGGAGACGGCCGCGTACACCTCGGCCATCAGGCCGGCGGGCTCGTCCAAGACCCCCCGCGCGATGCGGCGGACCAGGTCAACGGCCTGCGGCGACAGCGGCTCCCCGGCATCGGGCACGACCGCCAGCCTACCGGCCCGTTGTGCAATCTGCCCATCAACTGCCGCCAAGTTTGGGCGGATCGCCGCACTAAAACACCCGCGCTCCCGGTTGACATTACTAATAGTCACCGCAACAACCCGGTGCGACTGGCCGTCACGCGTCTTGCAGGCCGCCAAAGCTGGCCCAGGACATGGCCGAGTGCGTCCCAGCCGCCAGCCCTGCGCAGCTGCACGAGCACCTCGCAGCGACCAAAGGGCAGCGGCACGTGATCGAGATGGCCCATATCAGCTACACGGTGGACCAGAGCCGGACCAGTTCCAGACGTTCCAGCCGTGATCGCCGGGCTGCCGGGCCTTGCTTGATGTCGAGCGGAGGGAAGGCAAGGCCCGCCAGCCCTATCAAGGCTCCAGGGCAAACCAATACCCCATGGGAGGGGACCGAAATGAACGACATGCAGCACCTGACCGGACCCGGCAATCCCGGTCCGATCGCCCCGCGGGCCGAGGCCGGCTGGGCACCCGCGCCACCCAAGCCGCCCAGGCAGCGCCGGCGCTGGCCGTGGATTTTTGCCGGCATCGCCGCCACGCTGCTGGCCGGTGTCGTCGCGGCCATTGTGCTGCTCGCGACGCTGGCCAGTGGCGTTGACCACGCATTCAACCCCAACGCAACCCATCATTCCAGTGCGCCTGCTCAGCCGGGCAGCCCGCCCGCGGATGAGCAGCCTGCCCCGTCGAGTGACATTGTGCCGGTCGGCACGCCGCTGACGGTCACCCAGAACGGTGTTGACGCGGCCACGATCACTATCACGCGCGCGAGCACCACCCAGCAGCCCGCGGATCCGGAGTTCGGCTCGCGCCCGCAGCACGGCTGGTTTGTCACCGCCCACGTCAAGATCCATGCGCTCAGCTCCTACAGCGCCGGATTCGACTACAACCCGCTCGACTTCTACGCCAAGAGCAACGGCGGGCACTACGAGTGGCAGAACGGCAACGCCTACGACGCGCCCGGCTCTGACAGCGAGCTCGACTCCGGCACGCTGAGCGCAGGCGAGCGGGTGTCCGGCACGCTGGTGTTCGACCTGCCGGCCGACCACGGGTCGATCCGGTACGCGCCGAACCTGGACGGCACCTCGATCGGCGGCTGGCGCTTCAACGCGCAGACCATCCCGGCTGCTGCTCCGGCCGCCGCGGAGTCGGTTCCCGGTGCTGACGCCACCGCGGTTGTGGACCAGTACTACCAGGACCTCAACAATCACGACTACTGGGCAGCCTGGCAGATCGGCGGCAGCAACCTGAGCGGTGGCTCCGGCTACAGCGCGTGGAAGGCTGGCTATGCGACCACGTCCTACATTGACGCCAGCACGTCGCTGAACAGTGACGGCTCCGTGCAGGTGTCCATCACCGCGACCCAGACGGACGGCAGTGTCAAGACCTACTCCGGCACCTACACCGTCCAGAGCGGCATGATCGCGTCCGCGAACATCCAGCAGCTTTCCTGACCCACTACCGAGCGAACCCCGTCCCGCTGGCCCGCGTGGCCCGCAGGGCATCCAGGGCGTGGCCGGTATCCAGGCCCCGCAAGGCGACAGTGGCCCGCGCGACTACCGTGGTCCGGCAGGCGCGGACGGCGCGGCCGCTCCCGCGCCAGCCGCCGTGCCCGCGTCCGGTGGCAGCACCTCCACTGCTACTTGTTGAGCCGCTCCATCTCGCGCTGAATGTCCTCCTCGCTGATCTCCCGCCGGCCGTACACGTCCCACGCGTTCATCACCACGCCGATGCCCCACCCGACGATGGGAAATACCGGCCAGAAGAACCCGTGCCCGGTGATCGCCCAGATCGCCACCAAGAACGCGTTGACCAGCAGATAAACGAGAAGATGACCGTGGAAGTCGCGCTGCTTCTTGAGCTGCTTGACAGCCCTGTCGCGCAACACCTGCTCGCGGGTGGCATTGTCCGTAACCATGGCACAATCCCCCTTTCACGATCATGATCTCGCGCACAACTTGACTGGCACATGAGGCAGATGGCCTCGTCAAACGGGACTTCGGTCCTCGCCACTCATCCGTGCAGATCATCTGTGCGGTCACTGGCGGCGCTGCCACGGCCCAGCCAGACGCCCATGGCGCGGTTCCGTTGCGGTCCGGCGTTCACGCGCGCGCAGCCTGCAGGCGCTGTCCAAGCTCGGCGAGCTGGCCGATGGGAAGTACCGGATCGTGAGCCAGCCGCCGATCGTGGTCCCCCTGCGGGATCTGGCCGCCACCTTCGGGCTGTCGGCCGGCGAGGCTGACCATGCCATCCACGATCAGTTCCGCGCCTACCGGGAAACCCTGCAAGACGACAGGCGCAAGCTGCTGGAGCGCTTCCAGATCGTTGACGCGGCACGCAAGGTGGTCGGCGTGGGCAGCGTCGGCACCCGGGCGTTCATCGTTCTGCTCCAGGGGCGCGACGCGCAGGACCCGCTGTTCCTGCAGGTCAAGGAGGCGACGTCGTCAGTGCTCGAGCCGTATGTCCGCAAGAGCCGCTACCGGCAGCACGGCGAGCGGGTGGTGCAGGGACAGCGGTTGATGCAGGCGGCCAGCGACATCTACCTCGGCTGGACCAAGGGGCTGGACGTGCGGCGTCATTTCTACTGGCGGCAGCTGCGCGACATGAAGGGCTCGGCGCTGGTCGAGGCGATGGTGCCGCTGGGGCTCACGTTCTACGCCCGCA
>DAITAE010000009.1:0-20972 GCA_036824445.1 Streptosporangiaceae bacterium
CAGTCGACGCCCTCCACCCACCGCTGCCAGCCCTGCCAGTCAGAAGGCGCAGCAATGCGGTCACGATCCTGGGGACTCTTCGCCACAACTGTCTCCGATCAGGCTGGGCTGGTGGCAAGGGTGCCGGGCGTCCGTGGCTTCGCAGCGTCGAGCCCGGTCAGGCCGGGCGTTTGCGCCGGTCTTTGCGCAATTTCCCAGTCCCGGGTGCCGGGCAGCATGGTGATCAGGACTTCTGTCTCCGCCGCACCTCAGCAGACGCGCTGCCCCACCGTGCCCCCCACCCTGCCACCATGCTCTCTAGCTCAGCTCGCACGTCCCGGCCGTGACCACGTAACCGGCCCGGACCAGATTCGCGCACACGGGCTGCCCCATCCGGCCTACCCCGGCGAAACCTACCCCATGCGCAGCGCTTCCCGGCCCGTGACGATACCCACCTCAGCAATGAAACGCCCCGGGCCTGCGCGGCCTGGGAACAGGCGTCCGCGTGCACGGACACTACCCGCCCGTACATCCCCAAACTTCTACCGTCGGCGAGACGAAGCACCCGGCCACATCGTCGGCATTCAGCGCTTAGGCCAGCAACTGATGGGAGCTGTCGGCATGGGTGTGCCGCTGCGTTTGGCGCCGGGGCTGGCGGGTAGCCGCCGCTGGACGCTCAGCGAGCCGGGAGGAACAACATGTCATCTGACGCGATCGTGGTGCTGAAGGCCGATCACAAGGAGATCCGCAACCTGTTCCGCAAGTTCCAATCCGCCGGTGACAGGGCGGTCAAGAAGAAAGAAAAGATCGCCGGGCAGATCATCGAACTGCTCACGGTGCACACCTACATCGAGAATGAGGTGATGTATCCCGAGGTCTGCGCGCTGCTCCCCAACCTCAAGGACGACGTGCTGGAGTCCTACGAAGAACATCACGTGGCCGACGTCTTGTGCATGGAGCTGGCCGGCATGCCGGCTGGGGCCGAACGCTTCGACGCCAAGGCCTCGGTGCTGATCGAGAACGTCACGCATCACATCGAGGAAGAGGAGCAGGACTGGTTCCCCAAGGTCCGGGCCGGCCTCGGCCGCAGGCAGCTTCAGGAACTCGGCGCCAAGCTTGAGCGGGCCCGGAAGAAAGCGCCCAGGTCGCCGGCCAAGCCCAGTGCGCTGAAAAAGACGGTCGACGCCATCATCCCCTGACCAGCACCACGCCCCCCGGGAATGAGGTTGCATGCCGTCGCCGGGGCCTGCGATTTCAGCGTCGGCGCCCGGCAGGTTTGTTCCGGTGAGCGCGGGTACCTTGCCGGAGTCCGGCCTGCGGCCAGGAGGGAGCCGCGACGGACTCAGGTACGAGGGGGCTTGCACCGCGACGGGTGCACCAGGTGCGGGTGAACCCGTAGTCCTCCAGCAACTCCACCAGCCAGCTGGTGCCGAACGCGGCCTCGAACGCCGCCGGGGTGCCCAGCGGCAAGCCGCCGATCACCTTCAGGATCGGCCCCACCCCATTGGGCACGTTACGGTTGGCGATCACCTTGCCTTTGGCGCCGGTGACCGCCACCTGGGACCGCTTGCGGTGCACGTCGATACCGGCGTAAACAGACATCACCGGGCCTCCTTCCCGAGCTCGGATTGACCCGGAAGCTAACCTCACCGGGCTGAGCAGGGAAGGGGGACCGGCCTCACACCCGGCCCCCATAGAGTCAGTTCTGGCGTGAGCAGGTGCATTGGTTTCGTCCGGGTGCGGGCAGAGACGATGGCGGCAGTAGCGCACCCATGGAAATAGCTGTTGGGTGCGGCATCCCCACCAGCCAAGACGATCAACGCGATCTTGCGAAAGGGGCTGGCAGGCTCTGTCGGCGGCCTCTGCGCTAAATACTGCCGGTGCCGCCAACGACGCCGCCAGGTCGAGGGTGGGGCAGCACTGGAAGCGCATCGGCCAGGGGCAGACATCCGGCACAACAGGCCGCATGTATGCGAGCTGGTGCGTCCTTCGACGCATAAGCCGCGTCTCAGGTGGCAGAGAGTGAGGATACATCCAGCGTGCGGCGTGGAGGGGTCATGGCAGGGGCAGGCACCACGACACGAAAGAGGCGATCCGGGCACGACCTGCTCGGTATCTATCTTAATGATCATCTGGCGGGTGCGACCGGTGGGCTTGGGCTGGCACGGCGGGTGGCGGCATCACACCGAGGTTCCGGGGCCGGCGTCGCCGTGCAGCGTCTGGCCGCCGAAGTCGCGCAGGATCGTGCCGCGCTGGAGGACATCATGGGCGCACTTGGCATCCCGGTCCGCGCCTACAAGGTCTACGCCGCGTGGATCGGCGAGAAGGCCGCTCGGCTGAAGCTCAACGGCTATCTGCTGGCCCGGTCGCCCCTCAGCGGTCTTGAAGAGCTGGAAATGCTGCGGCTGGGAGTGGAGGGCAAGGCCGCGGGGTGGCGCACGCTGCGGGTTCTGGCGGAGACGGATACGCGGCTCGACGCCGGTCGGCTGGATGAGCTCATCTCCAGGGCTCGGCGTCAGGCGGATCTTCTGGAGGAGCTGCGTGTGCGTGCCGCGGGCCAGGTCGTCGGTCTGGGGGCGACAACCGGTGACTCATGAGCGACATCGCCGCGGCGTCATGTTCGGTGTGGACCCCGAGCTGGCCGAGGGGTGCCGGGCCAGCGGGCGGCGGCCGCATCGATGCTGCGGCCGGTGAGGTAGACAGTCGCGCCCGCCTGGCGGCTTGCCGCTGGCGCGGGCCCGGCGCCTGCGAAAAGGCCAGTAAGTACCCAGAGGGGTGGCGGGACGCTCGTCCGCCAGGTGGCGTGCGGCCGGCCTGAGGAAGGTTGCGACGAAGTGTGTCGGTCGGTGTCTAACAGGGTGGCACGGACTGCCTCCGGGGACGGGGAGCGAGCCGGCCTGCGAGGAGCAGATCGAGGAGCCAGATGCCGACGGCAACGCCGATCCGCATCGCAGGCTGAAGGCCAGGAAGGCATTCGCGGAAGCAAGGGCGCTCCCGGGGCGTCTCACTTCACCAGTTGAGGGAAGGAAGCTCGTGAACATCAGCAAAGACCAGATTGTGCAGCTGCTGGAGAGCCAGGGCCACCACGACAAGGCTCAGCAGGCCGGACAGCAGCTCCCGGACCAGGTAGACACCGATAATGGCCAGCACGCCGATCTGCTGTCGAAGCTCGGCCTTGACACCGGCAGTCTCGGTAACCAGCTCGGCGGGCTCGGGAAAATTCTCTAACCCGCTGGGCGGGAAGCGGCTTCGGGAGAGCTGGCGGGCGTGGGTGGCGCTGGCCGCCGGCAACGCGTACCCGTCCGGTGCTGTTCGAGCGGACTGTCCGCCAGCGCCGCATCCCGTAGATCCAGCTAAACATGCCCGGCTGTGCGGCCAGCCTGGCTAGCGGAAACGCCACTGATGCACAGCGCAATGCGGTAAGAAGTCCCGCCGATCAGCCGCCGGCTGGCCAGGGGCCGGCCGGCGGGGCGGGGAGAAGAAGAAGGGACGCTCAGCATGTGGGTTTTTCTGTCTGCCCGGCTGCGAACCTGGCTGCTGCTGGCCATCGCACTGCCGCTGGCCCGGCTACTTGTCCATCGCCTCGCTGTCGCCGCTGAACGCCGTGACCCATCCGCCCGTACGGCGAAACTGCTCCGCCGGGCCGACTCGGCGGTGACCGCGGTGTCCGGGCGCTCCTCGCGCAGGGCTGCACGCTGAGACCGGCGAGGAACCGCCAGCTGGCCGAGTCGTCCCCCCCAACGCCGCGCTCGCCCGGGCCATCACCGCCGCGTTGCCTTGTCACCGGGGCATCTGGCTATATCGGCGGGCGGCTGGTCCCTGAGCTGCTGGCCGCGGGGCATCGTGTCCGGTGCATGGCTCGCGACCCGGGGAAGCTCAGCGACCGGCGCTGGTCCGGCGGCGTTGAGATCGCGGCGGCTGACGCACTGGAGGGGACCGGGGTGCGGCGCGCTCTGGAGGGTGTCGATGTGGCCTATTACCTCATCCATTCGCTGGGCACGGGCGCGTCGTTCGAGCAGCGGGACCGCGACGCGGCGGGCATCTTCGCCGATGCTGCCATGTCCGCCGGGGTCAAGCGCATCGTGTATCTGGGCGGCATCGTTGCCGGCGATGGCAGGGGCCTGTCACCGCACCTGCGCTCGCGCGCGGAGGTTGGGGACATCCTGCTGGGCGGCGGCGTGCCGGCGGTAGCGCTGCAGGCTGCTGTGATCATCGGCAGCGGTTCGGCGTCGTTCGAGATGCTGCGGTATCTCACCGAACGGCTGCCGGTGATGGTCACGCCGAAGTGGGTGGGAACCCGCATTCAGCCCATCGCCGTCGGTGATGTGCTGCGCTACCTTGTCGGCTGCGCGGCGCTGCCTCCTGACGTCAACCGCCGCTTCGACATCGGCGGTCCGGACGTCTTGACGTATGCGGAGATGATGCGCCGGTACTCCGGCGTGGCCGGGCTGCGGCCGCGGGTTCTCCTTCCTGTGCCGTTGCTCACACCGCGGCTCTCATCGCTGTGGGTCGGATTGGTGACGCCGGTGCCGGTCGGCCTGGCGATGCCGCTGGTCGAATCGCTCAGGAATGAGGTCGTGTGCTCCGAGCACGACATCGCCTCGTACGTCCCGGACCCGCCGGAGGGTCTTGTGCCTCTCGACCGTGCGATCGCTTTGGCCCTGCGGCATACTCGCGAGGGCGCGGTCTCCACCCGCTGGTCGTCGGCCGCTACGCCCGGCGCTCCCAGCGACCCGCTGCCGAGCGACCCGTCGTGGGCCGGCGGCTCGCTCTATGTGGACGCACGCATCAGCGTCGTCCGCGCTTCGCCCGCGGCACTGTGGCGGGTTATCGAGGGCATCGGCGGTGAGACCGGGTGGTACTCCTTCCCCGCCGCATGGGCCGTACGCGGGCTGCTCGACCGGCTCGCCGGCGGCGTCGGGCTGCGGCGCGGACGACGTGATCCGCGGCACCTCCTCGTAGGTGACGCGCTGGATTTCTGGCGGGTAGAGGCCATCACGCCGGGATCGCTGCTGCGGCTGCGAGCGGAGATGAAGCTGCCCGGCCTGGCCTGGCTCGAACTGGCGGCCGGCCGAGACCATGACGGCATGACCACCTACAGTCAGCGGGCTATCTTCCAGCCGCGCGGGCTCGCCGGACACGCATACTGGAGATCCATATCGCCGTTCCACGGCGTGATATTCGGCGGGATGCTCCGTAACATCACCGCAGCCGCCGAGCGGGTCGGCCGCTCGGCGGACAAGCCCGCGCTAGCCGGGCCCTGAGCAGCGCGGCAATCCATGCCATGTGTCAGGCACGGTACCTGAACTGGGTGTCAGGACGTCGTAGCGGCTGTCCATGCACAGGTCATCGATAGCCATGCGTAGTACCCTGGTCAGTCGGTCCAGCTGACGCCCGGCCTGTTCGGGAAGCACGTAGCTGAGCATCACGGTCCTGCGCGTCGCCCGATGGGTATGCAAGCCATCAGTTCAGGGCTGGCCGGGGCGCTGGGCGGCCGAAGATTGCCGCGAAACAGGTCTGATCGCCGCCAGCCCGGGCATCGCCCTCCGGCTGCCAAATCGGCGGGCGTACGCCGCTAGGGCGACCACCGCGGTCTAGGTGATGACGTCGTCGATAGTGACGTTGACCATGACGTCGTGGAGACCGGCTTTGGCACGTAGGTCGGCGATGGCTCGCTGCTGGACTTCGCGGGCGATGGCGTCGAGTTGGCTGCCGTAGTGGGCGGCGATGGCGAGGTCGACCACGGCGGTGCGACCAAGGACACCGGCTGCGGCGTGGGGGTGGTGGTGCCGGAGGTTTGTTTTTCCGGCTGGGCTGGCGGTTGTGCTGCGGCCGAAGGCGGCCCGGACTCCGGGGACGGTGCGGGCGGCGTCGCGCGCGATCGTGGCTACCACGCGGGCGGCGATGCGGATGGCTCCGCTGTCGCTGAGGTGGAGGGTGTACCGGACGTCGGCGATGAGTTTGCGGATCTGGCCGGCTACCGCGGCTTTCAGGGTTGCCGGAACGGCGACATTTTCGGCGGCGAGGCTCCGCACGGGTTCCCAGAGGCGGCTGAATTCCTTCAGTGCGGCTTGGCAGTGAAGGCAGTGGCGCTGGTGGCCGGTGAGCTGGCCCGCGTGCCCGTCGGCGGCTTGTTCGAGCAGCTCGTCGATGTCGGCGCCGCAGGCGAGGTGGCGGGTGGTGCCGGTGAGCAGCTCGCGGAAATCGTGGACCGGCTGGCCGGGATCGGTCATTCCCGCTCACCTCCACTGCTCTAGCGTCTGACTTAGTGTGCGCCTTCCGCGGAACAGGTGGCTACGGACGGCTGGGATTGTGTTTGTGGTGATGCGGGCGATCTCGGCGTTGGACAGTCCCTCGAAGTGGCGCAAGACGATAGCGATGCGCTGCGGCGGGGGCAGGGCAGCGACGGCGGCAGTGACAGCATCGGCGGTCAGGTTGCGTTCCGTCTGCTGGCCCGGCTCGTCGCCCGTTGCGGAGATGTCGCCGAGCAGATCGAGGGACTCGGTGGCCCGCGTCCGGGTGATCCGGTTCAGCGTCTTGCGGGTGACGATCTGGTACAGCCAGGTGGTGAAGCGGGAATTCGCCTTGAACCGGGGTAGCTGCTGCCATGCCGTGACAAGCGCTTCCTGGGCGACGTCCTCAGCGTCGTGATGGTTGCCCAACAGCCGCAACGCGACACGGTAGGCCAGCTGGCCGTGACGGTCCACGAGCTCGGCGTAGGCATCAACGTAGCCTTCCCGCGCACGCCGGACGAGGTAGGCGTCGTCGACCTCTGTTCCCACCGCTACCCCTGTGCCTAAATGACCTGCCTGTCACCGCCAGGCCGTATGACGGTGTGCCCGGTCCGGGCTGCCATGCCGCCCCGACCTGCTCCCCGTGAACACCTCCGGTCGTGCTGGCCTCTACTGCCCGGGGATCGGCAGATAATGTGCGACGTCTCGGGCCTGGGTGTGTCTAACAGTGCAGAGCCGGTCAGCAATCGTGCCGGCTCCACACGGCCGATACCTTCGCCGTTCCTCCGCCCCGACAGAGAGAGTGCTTCTTGATGACCCAGCCAAGCTCCGCAGCGCCGGCCAAGCCGGCCACAAGGATTAGCGGCACCAGCCCGGCCACCACCGACCCCATGTCCACCGATGATGGCAAGATCAGCGTGGCCCAGGGCGTCGTGCAGAAGATCGCCGGTATTGCGTGCCGTGAGATCAGCGGCGTGCACGCCATGGGTGCCTCGACCAGCCGCGCGTTCGGCGCGGTCCGTGAGCGGATCCCCGGCAGCTCCGGCCCGAACGTCGCCCAGGGCGTAGGGGTGGAAGTCGGGGAGACCCAGGCCGCCATCGATCTGGACATCGTCGTGGACTACGGCGTCAGCATCGCTGATCTGGGCAGGAGCATCCAGCGCAATGTCAAGCAGGCGGTGGAGCGGATGACCGGCCTGGAGGTCGTGGAGGTCAACGTCAACGTCGATGACCTCTACCTGCCGGGCAGCGACGACCAGGATGGGGACGGGGACGCGCCGGCGCGTGTGTCATGACCGGGCCCGTCCCTGCCGCGGCGAGCCACCTGGCGGCGGCTGTGGTCGACGGCGTCGATCTCGACGCGGTCGCCGCGGCGGCCCGCGGCTGCGCGGCCGTCGATGATCTGTGCCCGGGTGCCTGGGGCGGCGTGGTGTCTTATCTGCCGGGCCGGCAGGTGGCTGGGGTGCGGGTGACTCACGATCATGTGGTGATCTCGGTCCGCGGCCGGTGGGGCGTTCCGGTCAGCGAACTGGCAGGCCAGGTCCGGGCCGCTGTCACAGGGTTGGCCGGGCCGCGGCGGGTAGATGTCGTGGTGGCCGATCTGGCTGAACCCGATGCCCGAGCCCCAGCTGGCGTGCACGGCGAAGGGGTGATCACGTGGACGCCGAGCAGTCCCGGCGAAGTGTCCGGCGCGAGTTCATCCGCGCCCATCACCCCGACCGCGGCGGTGACTCCGCCGCCTTCGCCGCTGGTCTAGCCGAACTTGACCAGTTCGCGGCCGGCTGGCCCGCGCGGGTGGTGGTGATCGCGGACAGGCCGTTGCTGGTGAACCTGCTGACGGCGCTGATGCACCGGGCCGGCTGGCGCCTCCCGCGACCGCGGGTCAGGTAAGGATCCTCGTTGATTTGTGAATGTGAGATGACATGACACGTACCACTGTTGGCGTCGTGATCGGGCTCGCGCTCGGTCTTGCGCTGGCGTTCGGCAGCTTCGGGCAGATGCTCATCGTGGCGCTGTTCGCCGTGATCGGCTTCGTCGTCGCGAAGGTGCTGGAAGGCGACCTGGATCTGGGCCCCTACCTGCCGCGCCGGCGCGAAGGCCGATGACGGCCGGCACGGCCGCCGGCCTGGCAGTACCCAGCTGCCCCGCCGGGCGCACCGAGCTGGGCATGATCAGCATCAACGACCGAGTGGTGGAGAAGATGGCCGCCCGCGCCGCGGCCGAGATCCCCGATGCTGGCGCGGCAGCGCCCCGGGTCCTGGGCCGCTCAGTGACCGGCGCCGCCGCTTTGGGGGCCCGCACGACGAGCCTGACCGCGCTGCCGAAATCCTCGGCCGACATCGACGGCTCGATCGTGATCCTGGATCTGTCGATCAGCGTCCGCTGGCCCGCGTCAGTGCCCGAGGTCACCAGCGCGGTCCGCGAGCACGTCCGCGGCCGGGTCCATGAGCTGACCGGCCTGACCGTGACCGAAGTATCCATCTCGGTCACCGACCTGGTCACCCGCCTCCCGGGGCCTCCCCGGGTTCACTGACAGCAGGGGGAACAGACATATGAGACACGCCAATCGTGTCCTGGCGGCCCTGCTGAGCGTGGCGCTGATCGCCGCAGGAGTGCTGCTGATCATCGAAGTCATCGCCGGCCGGGTCAGCCACCGCCCGGCGGTCGTGGATTGGCAACCAGCCTATGACTGGGCCAAGCGCACCACCTGGAACGCGGGCAGCATCCGCGTGGCCTGCGTGGTGCTGATACTGCTCGGGCTGGCGCTGCTGATCGCCGAGCTGAAACCAGCCCGGGTGTCACGCCTGGCCGCCGACCCCGCCCAGGCAGGCGCAGCCGGTATCGACACCGCCTACACCCGCCGCGGCCTGGCCGCCGCCCTCCGCTCAGCCGTCACCAGCGTCGACGGCGTCCGGGGCGCCTCGGTGAAGGTGAAACGCCGCAAGATCACGGTCGCGGCCACCACCGCAGCCCAGGGCAAAGCCGCCGCCCGGAGCCTGCGCGACCCGATCCTTGCCGCCGCCCGCCAGCGCCTGACCGCATTGAAGCTCCGCCGGGAGCCCTCGGTGTCAGTGCGGGTCACCCCCAGGAGCCGCTGATGCACGCCGACCGCACCAACCGCCTCCTGCTGCTCCTGCTGGCATTGCTGCTGATCGCCGCCGGCGCCGCCGCCGGCGCCGCGTCCATCGGGGCGTTCGGGACCGCCACCCGGCACAGCCCTCTGACCGCCAACCCGGCCGGGCACTTCACCGGCACCCAGGGCGGCTGGCTCTGGCCCGCCGCCGCCCTAGCCGCGCTGATCCTCGTCCTGCTCGCGTTGCGCTGGCTGCTTACGCTGCTTTTCTCCACCGACCGCGCCGGTGATCTGCCGATCACCCCCGGCGGTTCCGCGGGCCGCACCACCTTGGCCGCCCGGGCCCTGACCGAAGCAGTCGCAGAAGAGACCGAAAGCTACCGGGGCGTCAACTCCGCACGGGCCCGTCTGCTCGGCGACCCCGCCGACCCCGAACTCGTCGTCACCGCGGCGCTGGAGGAAACCGCCGACTTCGCCGCACTGCGCCAGCGCATCGAAACCAGCGCCCTCACCCACGCCCGCTCCGCGGTCGGCAACCCCTCACTGCCCATCCAGCTCGACCTGACCGTCACCACCAAACGTTCCACCCGAGTCGCCTAACCCAAGGCTCCCCGGGACCGCCACGATAAGAAGGAGACACACACGATGAGCACACAAGACAAGGCCCAAAACGCCGCCGAGAAAGGAACCGGCAAAATTAAGGAACAACTCGGCAAAGCGGCCGACGACAAATCCCTCGAAGCCGAAGGCCAGCGCGACCAGGCCAAAGGCAACCTCAAAGACGCCGGCGAAAAGGTCAAAGACGCCTTCAAAAAGTAACGCGCACATCCAGCAGTTCGGAGTGTGAACTGCCGCCCCGGAGTTTCCGGAGGTCAGTAGGCACGCTGTGGATCAGCCGATCATCGTCCCGCCGCGGAGCCTGACCGTGAAGCCGTCGTCGGCGTGTATGAGTGCGACATCGACGTCGAGCTGGTGCATGACCCAGAGCCCTAGTCCAAGTCCCGGGTCTGACGTGCTGCTTGACGCGGGAACTAGGCCTGCCAGGCGATCGGCTGGACCGTGGCCCTTGTCGTGAACGTTGACCACGAGGCGGTCCGATGTGGCCCAGATGCGTACAGTTGCAGGCGGACGGCCGTGGCGCAGTGCGTTGTTGACTGCCTCTGACACGCCGATCAGCAAGTCTTCAAGCGTCGTGTGAGCGACTCGGTCGCGACCGATCTGCGCGAGCGCGCACCGGGCATCGGCTGCGGACCTGTTGACCAGCTCGGCAATGGGCCTGGATTCTTCGAGCGGATCGGGCGCGGACTGGAGACCTTCGAACACCGAGACCTCTTGGTAGCGATCGCTCGCCCGGCGCTCTCCCGAAGGCGAAACGATGTGAGGGTGCGTTCGTTCGACGACGTCGAGCACCGCCGCTGGCGCGCTCGCGGCATCGTACAGGCACAGGCCCCAGACAGGAAAGTCCTCCCAAACGGTGTTGACCGCCGATTCGTAGCGGTCCCATTGCCCCCCGTTGCCCGGATGAGGAACATCCCCGGCAATCCGGATCTGCTCAGCGCCTATAGCGACGTGAAATTCGAAGAGCGGCCGGTACGTTGCGATCGCCCGCGCCGGCGTTGCTTACAGGCTCTTATCACCGATGAATTCTACGCCGGACGAATCTGTGAGCCACGACCGCAACAGGCCGCTCTTACGGTCATCATAACCGATGATCACGGGCTCACCCGCGGCGATGCCCTTTTCGGCGAACGGCACGATGAGGGCGCGGAACTCGGCATCCGACCCGTAGAAGCCGGCCTCGTGAAAGTGGCCCACCTGGCCCCGGGGGGCGCCAGTCCTCATCACAAACCCGCCGGATGCGCGCTATCAAAATGCTCGAGACCCATCAGGTCCGCGATCCGGCCGACAATCGGAGGCGGCGACCGGACGATTACCGGCACCTGAGACTTTGCGCGTACGCGTCGAGGGCGAGAAGAGCCCGGTGGTCGATGAACCGGATCGCCGACATGTCGAATATGAGGCTTGAGTCATCGGGCGCTGGCTGGACCTGCTCCAAGGCCCGCTCGAACGCGACCTGACAGCTCAGATCGATCTCACCGAGCAGACCAACCGCACCGTCATCGCGGGCGAACACCTGGAACGGTGTCAGCCCGACCGGTACGGCCGCGTGCATGCACACGCACTGCGTCACCGCGTCCCGGAGCTCGAAGCGATACGTGCACATCGCGGACAGCGGACGCCGCGACGTATAGCGCTCCAACAGAAACTCGTAGCAGGCGACAGCATCTTGCTGCTCGGGCGTACGCACGATGTCGGTCACATCCTCGCTGACGCGAAGGCCACAGTACCCGTCGGCCAGCGCCTCATCGGTCGCGGCGGCATACGATCTGAGGACCTCCGCAGGGTCAACCGGCTCCCCGGCCCTGCAGATGCCGCCGAAGGAGATAATGCGGACCGCGTCACGAACCAGCAGCCCATTGAGGTCATCGAGCCCCTCGAGAGACGTTCCCGCAGCGCCCCGACCCGCCCGGAGCCCGCATACCCGAGGCGCAGCCCACGTTCCAGCCCCTGGGTGAGGAAGTCGGTGAGGCGAGCGCGATAGTCCACCGGGTCACCATGAACCCAGCAGAAATGGTCCTGCAGGCCGAGCCCGCGATGGGACTCCACCGGACCGATCACGCGCACGATCCCAAGCCTAACCAGGGTTTGCCGCATGCCCGTACTCGCCTGGCAACGCCGACGCCCACCTTGCGAGACTCCAGGGCCGGACGCCGGACGGATGACCGTGACCCGCTCATCCAGCACCCGCGCCTGCGCGGCCCGGGACGTGTCCGCTGACGCGACGGTCGTCTATGGCGCTGCCCGGTGAGCGCCGGCGAGCGGATTGCTCCTCGCCCGCGAGTACTTCGCCACGTCACCGGCGCACCGATACCGCGCGACCTGAACTCCGAAGTGGAGATCATCCAGGCACCCGGGAGCAGCGTGCTGGTGGTGCATCGGGTCCCCACATCGGCCGTCACCGTCACGGGTCCGGCTCGATGACGACGTCAGCCCGCGGCGCGAGATGGCGGAAGCGGGCCACCGCGGCCTGGATCCGATCGCGAGCGCCGGACGCCACGATACCCAGGGCCACCGCCCCGCCATCGTCGTCTACCCCCCACCTGCTATGCGGTGCGGCCCAGTGGATGACCCGGACGCCCTCCCTCTCAAGTATCGCAACCAGGGCATGGGCCGTGAGCGCACCCTGCCGGTATCGGATCGTCAGCTTTGCATGCATGACTACTGCCTCTGCCCCAGAACAATCCACGCAACCCACCAGCCACCTATCGCAGGCCGCGCGGCTGGCGCCCGCCGGATCGGTCGCCGCTGGCAACCGTGTCCCAGCGGCAGTTCATGGCGCGGTTCGCGCTGACCTGGGCAACGGGCGGCCACAGGACGAGCACCCCGATCAACCCTGTGGGGTTCCAGAACTTGGTCACCGGTCTTGCCCTGGCCTTCTACGCAGCTCGCTCGAATTCATTGATGAGGCCGCCGAGGACAGCCCAGCGCTTGATCCGCTCCTGGGCGGGGGTGGTCGGGATGGGGCGGGCGAAGCCGGAGACTGCAGTGGGGCGTCGTCAGTTGCAGCGGCGCTCTCGCCCAACTCCCGCCGGCCACCTGACCCCAGCGAGCCAAGACGAGGCCCTGGCCACTGCGGGCGGGGCCTCGCCTGGGTCCAGGACCAGCCAGCGGCACCCTGCCTACCGTCAGCCTCATCACTGGCGCCCGCGACCTTGGCGCCGGTGACATGCACCCCATGCCCGCGCGGGGGCAGACGCCGCCATCGGCGCCGTTGTCCTGCGCCTGGTGTACGTGACCAGCATGCAGATCGACCACCGCCACCCGGCCAAGGGCGGGCAGGGCCACACCGAACGCTGCCAGCGCCCCGCGGGCCGCCGCTGGCAGGCCGCAGAATTTCTGCTGGGAAGGCTACCGGCAGGAAACACCCGGGCAAGGATCTGCCCACGAAGAATGTGCGACGTTTTTCACCGGCGAGTGCCTAATACGGCAGCAGCCATTCATTGTCTGACCAGTGAGATCTTGGCTGCCTGGGTGAGCCGGGTGCGCTTGTGGTACCAGGCTGAGCAGGCCTGGTGACGGCGGCGCCACGCCAGCCAGCGTGCGGCGGCTTGGGGTGGAGAGGGTTGGGCGAGCAGTCGGCCGGTTTCTGGGATGGTGAGCGGGATCATTCCTGGGTGGGCGGGCGGTGGCTGGTCCGGCCGGGCTGGCGCCGGGGCCCGGGTGTCGGTGCGGCGGCGGAGCAAGGCGGCGGTGACGGCGCAGATGGCCAGGGCAGCCATGACCAGCACGGTGTGCCGGGCGATCGCGGTGTAGAGGCGGACCTGGGATTGGTCGAGGCCGAAGCAGTCCTTGCTGAACTCGAAGCTCTCCTCCGCGGGCCAGCGGAGCCCGGCGGCGCGGATGAGCCGGGACAGCGACAGCACCTGTCCCAGGGGCACTATGGCTGCTGCCCGGCGTGACCGTGGCCAAACCCGACGAGCCGGGAGGGACGACGGCAGGCCAGTCCGGTGACACCGCGGCCACCTGCGCGACCGGACCCCATTAGCAGAACCCGGGCCTCAGCCGTGCCTGGGGCACAGCTTCTGGCCTGCTTCACCTTCGAGCACCGCCATCGCCAGTAGCTCCTCCTCTACCGGGCCGTAGCGGGTGAGGGCGGCGGTAGGTTCGGTGGACGAGGTTGGATAGCTCAAAAGGCACCCGGTAGTCGCGCGCCAGCGCGGTCACTGCTTCCATTTCCTCACAGATGCGGTCCAGCTCAAACGATCTCAGGTAGTCGCCATGGAACAAGGCGTCGATGTCACGGCTGATGAACCTGCTAGCTGCAGAGCTATCGCCGAGGGCCCGCTTCAGCACCTGAGGATCGATGCCTGCGCGCTGGCCCAACAGCAGCGCCTCCGCTGTCGCCACCGCCTGGCCGAACCACAGCAGGTTGACCAGCAGCTTGGCGGTGTACCCGGCGCCGTGCCGGCCCACGTGCATGATCCGCCCGGGGCCGGCGAGAACCTCTAGCAATACGCGGGCCTGCTCACCGCATCCGCCTCGCCGCCGACGAACAGTTGCAGCTTCCCTTCACGCGCGGCCGCGATCCCACCGCCCATAGACGCCTCAAGGACCTGCACTCCTTTCTCGATGGCCTGGTCACAGATGGGCCGGACGGCTGCTGGAGAGCTGCTGGTCATATCGATCCAGGTCGCTCCCGCTGCCTGTTCTTGAGAGCGCCGTCCGCACCAAGCATCACCGCATGTACCTCACGCGGACCCCGGCAACATGGTGATCAGCACACCCACTGCCACGGCCGCCTCCGCCGGGGTGTCCCGCCAGGTGGCCCCGCACGCTACGGCCGCCCCCTTGCACTCTGCGCGCTTGTCGGTCGCGATGACCGGATAACCGGCCTTGGCAAGGGCAACGCACACGGTCAGGCCCATCCGGCCCAGGCCGACAAGGCGATCTGCAGCACGCGCAGCCAACTACCCAACGAAACGACGCAGAACCGGCGTCGTCCAGTTTGCTGTCCAGGGAGCGGGTTTCTTCCTCGACGACTTCGGCGGGTGGTCGGCGGGGAGCGGAACCGGCGCGCGGGTCGCCGGTGGCCGGTGCGTTCCGTTCGCCGATTTCAACCTGCTACTGCCGCCGCCAGGCGATGAGTTCGGGCGGACTTCACCATGGTGCCGGCCAGCTTCCCCACCGGCTACCACGGTGCAACCCGGCCGACCGAGCCGGGGGACACGGTGGCGGTCTGCGGCACGTTCCCGGCTGGCGTTTGTCTATGGCGGCTGGGGGTAGCCCAGTCTCCCGGTGGCCGACCGCCGACCCGGCATCCGCGGAGCCTGTTTTGGCCAGTACGGGTGGACGGTCTGCAAGACATCTGGCCGCCACGCCGTGGCGATGGGGGATTGCACCACTGCCTGCCGAACTACCGAGCGGAGTATCACCATGACGACACAGCCAGGCGGACCGGCGCCGTCCGCGGAGAACCCGGCGCCGGCGCAACAGCAGCAATATCCGGGCACGGCGGGCGAAATGAGCCCGGAGCCCGCGGACGAGATGCGCGACTATACCGGCCGTGGCCTGCTCGATGGGCGCCGCGCGCTGATCACAGGCGGTGACTCGGGCATCGGGCGCGCCGTCGCGGTGGCCTTCGCCAAGGAAGGCGCCGACGTGGCGATTGCCTACCTGTCCGAGCAGGAAGATGGGGACGCCCAGCACACCGCGGCGCTGGTAGAAGCGGCTGGCCGCCGCTGCGTGACGGTCCGCGGCGACCTGGCCGCGGAGGATAACTGCCACCAGGCCGTGCACCGCACCGTTGGAGAGCTGGGCGGTCTGGACATCCTGGTCAACAACGTCGCCACCCAGAGCCCGGTGGACGACTTTGGCAAGCTCTCCAGCGAGCAGTGGGAGCGGACGTTCCGGGTCAATATCTTCAGTTACTTCTGGGCCACCAAGGCCGCGCTTGACCACCTCCCCGACGGCGGCTGCATCATCAACACCGCGTCGATCAACGGGCTGCGCGGCAACAAGTCCCTGATCGACTACGCGGCGACCAAGGGTGCCGTCCTGGCTCTGACCTACTCTTTGGCGCAGTCGCTGCAAGACCGTGGCATCCGGGTCAACTCCGTCGCGCCCGGGCCGGTATGGACCCCGCTGATCACCTCCACCTTCCCGGCAGAGAAGGTCGAGCACTTCGGCCAGCAAGTGCCGATGGGCCGGACAGCTCAGCCCGACGAGATCGCCCCCTCCTATGTGTTCTTCGCCGCGCCGCAGCTGTCCAGCTACTACTCCGGCGAGGTCCTGGCCCCGACCGGCGGCGAAACACTGCCCGGCTGACCGTACTGGGAATGGGACAAGGCCCCTCCTCGCGCCGAGGGTTGGACCCCCGGGGTGTAGCTACTTCGACCTGAAAAGGCTCGGGGCTGAGGCCTGCCCGTGGGGATGGCCGGATAGCGGGAAGGCTGGCCTGGGATGAGGCTGGATTAGCTGGCCACAGCTCCGATCTGGAGCAGGTTGTGGACGAATATCCCGTGCCCGCACCAGATCGCGGCTCCCCGCCGGCCGTCCAGCCGCGTGCGGTCCCAGCCGTAGGCGCGTTTGAGGTAGCTGATCCGCCCCTCTGAGCCGGTGCGCACTTGACCAGCCGACGGAAACCGCGGCTGTGCTCGAGCGTCTTGTGGGTGGGCGAGGTCTTGGCCTGGCGCGGGATCGCGACGGTCCGCATGCCCAATTCCTGCAGGTCACGCTCGGCAGCAGGCTGGCCGTAGCCGCGGTCAGCGGTGACCGCCCGTGGCACGCGCTCGGTGCGTCGGCGGATGCGCTGCACTGCGGGCGCCAGCTGCGGGCTGTCGGGGGCCGTATTCGACGCTGTAGCCGGGGATGACGCCGCCGTCGTTGTCGGCGACCTGGGCCTTGTAGCCGAACTCCACCGCCTTGTCGATGCGTCCCTTGCGGATCGGGCGGGCATCGGGATCATGCAAGCTGACCAGCCGGGTCGCGCCGTCCGGTGTCTGCCCAGCCAGCCGGATGCGCTTCTGGGCTGGATCCGGGTTGTGCGCTCGATCGTGACCGCCAGCTCAACCAGCGCCCGCCGAAGACGCCCCCGCATCTGCCCGCTGAGCGCCCTGGGCACCGCGCGGCGGCCGTTGCGCAGGAGCACGGCAGCCTCGGCCGCGGCCTTCTCCGCCAGATCAGCCAGCTCACCGGCCACCCGGCGGATCACCCGGGTGCCCTCCTCCCGGCCCAGCTTGCTGCGGGTGCGCAGCTTGGCGCGATTTCCCGCACCCGCCGCGCCGCCGGTCAGCCGAAACCGCCCCGGGGCAAATCTTCTCCAGTCGCCAGCGATCTCCCGTTCGATCGGCGCCGGGCAGCCGGCGCTGGGTTAAGGGGCGCCGAGCTGGAGCTTGATGCTCTCGGACTTGAGCGCGTTCAGCGAATGCTCCCAACTGCGCTTCGGCCAGTGGTAGCGTGCGACTCCGTCGATCGGTCGGTACTCGGCGGTGTAGAGCGTCCCGAAACCCTGGTAGAAGCGGGTGGCGTAGAGAGGCGGGCGCAGGCAGGCCTCGATAAGGCCGGATACGTCGGCGCCGTGCGCCAGCAATTCCTCCCAGCCGCTACTCCCGCTCCACGCTGCGGATCGCTGTTGCATATGGGGCCCATTCCACGCCGCCCTGGGTGGTTGGCGGTCACCGCTCGGTCGGTGACGCGGGCCGACCGGTCCGGAGCGACATACACCGTGGCCCACCGGCCGCTGCGGTCCAGTACCGTGACGTTGTAGGACATGTGCACCGGAACTTTGCGCAAGACCCGCACCGCCTCGTCGACGGTCCCGCAGACCTCAAGCACGTAGCGGATGGCGAGCGGGATGCCGAAGCCCTCGCCGACCTGCGGCCGGCCTCCGAACGTCAGCGAGACGGCCAGCCCGGCGTCGTTGACCCCGTCCAGCAGCCCCCACAGGCAGTCGAGCATCCCGAGTACCCGGCGGCCGGTGTAGGCCGTCTTGGCCACCACCCCGTCGAACAGGCGGTGGTCCCAGTCATAGTTGCGGATCCGCGCTGGCCCGCCGTCCAAGACGGTCGCCTGTGAACAGTCCGGTGAGGGACGGCGGGGGGTTCCATGGCGCCAAAGCTGCGCCGGCATCACCGTTGCCTGGAATCATCGTGGTCAGCCGCTCCCACGTGGGCACGAGTTCGGGCATATGCTCCTTGAGGCGAGCCCTGGCCTGTCCGGTGGTCGGACGGGTATTCGCCCCCTCTCGCCACCAGCGGTGGAAGGTCGGCCAGGTCGCCGCCCGCTGCTCGCGGACCTGGTCACCGGGCTCGTCCTCCTCATAGGCGCGGACGGTCAGGCCGACCGCGCCAATCTCAGGTGCCCTCCGCCATGGAGTCTCGGCAGGCCGCCCTGCTGCCCAGTCCGTCGACGCGACGCGCCGCAGCCACGACCGCCAGTCCGACCAGTCGACGTCCTCCACCCAACGCTGCCAGCCTTGCCAGTCAGAAGGCGCAGCGATGCGCTAACGGCCCGCAGGACTCGTCGCCATAATGATCTCCGTTCACGCTAGTTGGCCGGCAAAGGTGCCCGCCGTCCGCGGCTTTGTGACCCGCTGACATGACGCGAACGCTGTCGCGGGTGTATCAGCCGCGTCGGGAAGGACCATGCCTGTCTGGACGCCGGACGGAACAGCCAACCTGGAAATACCGGACCGGCTGGTCAGGCTGCCTGGCGGGTTGCTCAGGCAGCCTGATCATCGTTTCCTCCACCACCTGATCACCAGATAGCCGCCGATGGGCACCCCGGCAGCCACCGCCAGCGGCACGCGGTGCTGTCTGGCACCGCTGGCCCCTTCGCCATGGTGCTGGGCTTGCTCGACCGGGTGGAAGCGTTCATCGCCGGCTGGGCCGGCGACCAGGCACGGCCACGACGGTAGCGGCGGCGCGGCAGCTCCGCGACCAGGACGTGGACCTATCCGGCCCGGCGCCGTTGCTGCGCCGCGGGGTGGCCCGCGACCGGCGGATCAGCGTCGAGGACGCCCAGATGCGCCACGGCCGCAAGACCCGCTCCGTCTTGTTCGACGGCTACAAACGCCACGTGCTGTGCGACCTGGACACCGGCCTGGTGGCCGCCGTGGGCATCACCCCAGCCAACGCGCCTGAAGCCAGCCTCACCGGCGACAGCACCGCCGATCTCGGCGCAGCTGGATTGCGCCTGGCCGAGTTGCACATCGACCGCGCCTACCTGGCCTCGGACCTGGTCCGCGACCGCAGCCCGGACCTGGCCATCTTCTGCAAGGCCTGGCGGGTCCGCAACGCCGCCGGCCGCTACGCCAGGACCGACTTCGCCCTTGATTTCAGCACCGGGCAGCTGACCTGCCCGGCCGGGGTGAGCATGGCTTTCGAAACCGGCAAGACCGTGCGGTTCCCGGAGCACACTTGCGCCGCCTGCCCGCTACGCGCCCGCTGCAGCACCAGCCGGTCCCGGCGGTCGGTTGCCATCCATCCGACGAGGCGCTGCTCGCCGAGCTCCGCGCATACCAGCAGACCCGGCCGGGCGCGCGAAACTGCGCGAACGCGTAAAGTCGAGCATGCCCTTGCCCACGTCGGGCACTGGCAAGGCCGCCGCGCCCGCTACCGCGGCACCCGAAAGAACATGCTCGACCTGCGCCGCGTCGCCGTGGTGCACAACCTCCACGTCATCGCCCGCCAGTCCGCTGGCGGCAACCACCGGCTGGCTGCCTAACGGCTACTTGACCGGCGTTCTAGGCGCTCACGAGGCGACCGCGAGTTGGGACGTACGTGCAGCCGTCCACGGAGGGCGTCAGGTGCGCCCGACGGAGCAGCACATTCACATACACGGGCAGCGCGACACATGCACGAGAGGTAGGCAATGACCGACAGCATGGCCGCCATGTTTGACAGGCTCCGCGAGGCGGCCGTAGCTCACGGTGAACCCGTCGGCTCGTGTGCGGCCGTCCTCGTGGGCCCTATCACCCGCCGATCCGCAGACGCAAGCAGCGGGACCGAGCACAGGCCTGACTGACCGGCAAGGGGGCAAGCGAGGATCTAAGGAGGGTCCCTCCTCTGACCATCTACGCCACTGGAGGAGCGGTGGCGATTTGCCGCACCGGCGCATAATCCCTGCCTTCGGGGTGGCTCGCTGGTGCGGCGCTAGTCGGCCTGGCAGCCCGAGTTGGGCGCTGCGGGCGGGGTGATCTCATCGGGTTTGCGCGGGAAATCGGCGGCTGCGACCGCGTGGGGCGGCAGGTCGTCGTAGGAGACGTGGATGCGCTGGTCGTCGCGCCATTGATTTTGCAGTGCCTGGGCGGCCAGGACAGCCCGGTCGGCTTCTGTGAGCTGCGGCTGGACGATGGAGCGGGGCCACAGCCGCCGGGCCAGCACGCGCGGCCGCCATGGCGGGAACAGACACGAGGCCGCGCAGGCTGAACACCCGCTGTGGGCGGCATGGCCGCACCTCGTCGGGGTGCCCGCAGATTGCGTACATCTTGGCTGCTGCAGCCTCCAGGCCGGAGCGCGCTGGCACTCGGTCGACGGCAAAATTTCACTAATTCCTGTTTCCCATGGCCTTGGCCGGGTAGCCGCCCACGAACTCCACTATCAGACATCAGAGCTGCTGACCTGAACAGCGCCGGAGCGGGAGCACGGCTCTGTTGGGGCGGCAGTTCGGCGGAGAGGCAGGAACCATGAAATGCGGCACACAGGCGGCGCTGGCAATCGGCGCTGGCTACTTGCTCGGCAGGCGGCGCAAGATGCGCCTGGCCACCATGGCGGCGGCAGCTGCGGCGACCGGCGGCCTGGGGCGCCTAGGCGGCCCCGCACTCCAGCGTGGCATGAAGATGCTCGGGTCTACCGAGGCGCTCGGCAAGTTTGCTCCGCAGCTGACCGAGCTTGCTGACACCGTGCGGGGCGACTTGATCGACGCCGGCAAGGCCGCGGCCACCGCAGCGGTGAGCAACCGGATCGAATCACTGACCGACTCGCTGCATGAGCGCGCCGAAATGGTGCGCGATCCTGGCGCGGCCGTCGGCGGGGCCGGCAAGGCTGCGCGCTCCGGCGCGGGCGAGGCAACCGGGCGCCTGCGGCGCCGCGGCAAGCGAGCGGCGGGCGATGAAGACGGTGACGAGC
>DAITAE010000345.1:0-2593 GCA_036824445.1 Streptosporangiaceae bacterium
CGGCTAGCCCCGTGGGTGCGCGGCAGCCAGGCAGGCGCCAGCCGGTGCGTGCGCAGGCCAGCGCACCGGCATGCCGGACCAGGCCGTCATTGGTTACGCTCGGCATTGTGCAGACCGGCGACCGGAGCCGCCCGGAGCGCTCGGCGCGGATCAGGCGGCGCGACCGGCATGGCCGTGGCTTGCGTGGCATCCTCGCTCCGCCGGACGTTCCGCTGCACCGCACCCGGGCAGAACGATTCGATGACCTCGTGTTGCAGGCCGTCGCGCGGCTTGAGCCCCGCTGGGAGGCCCATCTCGCGGGAGTCGAGTTCGTTGTGGAGGAGATCCCGCCAGTAGACGATGTAACCTCTGGGCCGGTGCCGCTCGCCAGGCTGGAACCCGGGTCGCCGGGCGGGCCCGCCGCGACCAGCGGGACAGGCAGCCGTGCCCTGCCGGGGCGCACCGGTACCAGCGGCACGGCAGGCAGCTCTGCGGCCCCGGGCGCTGACGCCGGTGCCGTGTCCCGCCCGCCCCGGATCGTGGTGTACCGGCGCCCGCTGATGGCGCGCGCCGATGGCGACGATGATCTTACTGAGCTGATCTTCGAGGTGGTGGTCGAGGAGTTCGCGCACCTGCTCGGGATGAATCCCGAGGATGTCGACCCCGGCTACCCGGCCGAGGACTAGCTGCTGTGAGCCACCCTTCCAGGCCGCCGCCGGTCAGCGGAGCCGCCGTGCGGCCTACGGCACCATGGTGATGAAGGAGTCCCGCACGCGAGGCAGCGGCACCGTGGTGAGGGCACTGATCACCGGGAAGATGGACTGCACTTTCCCTCCGGCGCCGCCGCTGGTGATCACCCGCCCGGCGTAGAGCTGCCCGGAGCCAGGCAGTGGCGTGATCACCACCGCGAACGCTGACCTGCGGCCGGATCCCCCGCTCTTGCCCAACGGCGTCACCAGGCTGTGGCCGGCGCGGATCTGCACGACCTGCGGCTTTCCGGCCGACCTGGTGGTCCCTACTTCGGTTATCCGCGCTTTTACCGCACGACCCGGGGCCGAAAGCACGAGTCGGGAGGCGGCGCCACCTCCCGCCTTGTTGTACGCGACCACGCCCTGTTCCTGAAGCGGCAGGGAGGCGGCGGTGAAGACCCCGGGGGCGCCTGACGCTCCACCCGCCAGCATCGCCGAGGCGGTGACCGGGACATTGGACGACAGCCTGAGCGCGGCCGGAACGCCCGACAGCGATGGCAGGGGGATCGAGACGGCAGAACCACCGGGGATGTCGAGCCCGGTGCTGCCGGTGGGCTGATAGGAACCCTTGCCGGTGACGGCGGTCAGCTTGAGGTGAGCATCCTGGGCGCCAGGTACCGTCACGAACAGTTGCCGCGTACCCGCCGCTGCCGGCAGGCCGGGCAGGACCACCCGGGTGGCGGGCGGTTGCGCCGCGGGCAGCCAGGCGCCGCTGCTTCCGGCGTGGGTGGTCTCCCTGACGGCCGCCACCACCTGGCCGGTGCTGGTCCGCACATGCAGCGCGAGGACCCGCGATCCACGCACGAGCGAGGCCAGGTACTGGACCACCATGCTGTGCGGGGGCACCGCGATGCCCGTGTCGGGGCTGCCCTGCAGCGGCCCGGCGTCCGTGGAGATCTCCACGTTCGCGGCTGCCGGCTGGCTCCCGGCGTTCACGAGGAACAGCTGGATGCGGGCAAGGCTGTGTTCGCCGGGGCCGACGAACCAGAAGTCGGTACCCGGGCTCCCGCACCGGGCCAGCGGAATACCGCCCGCGGTGATCTGCTCCACCTCCAGACCGCGTGCCATCGATCCGCTGGCCTGGACGACCGCGCCGCCCCGGGACGCCACGGTCGGGACATGCGGGCCGCCGGACGCGCTGGGTGCCGCGGGATGCGCGGCGCCCGCCGCCCGGACCTTCGCCGTCGACAGCCGCCCGGGGTTTGTCACGCGGCGGAGGGAAGGGGCGTTCGCAGTGCCGTTGAGACGGCTCAACTCGGCCAGCCCCTGGCCGGCGGTCGGAGGTGCGGCGACGAGCGCGGCGGCCGCGGCCGGGCCGGCCAGGCCCAGTGACGGGCACGCACGGACGACGGACGTGGCCGCCGCGCTGCGCGGTGGCAGCACCTGCTGGCCCGTGCCGAGCGTGGCGGTGTGGTTGACCAAAGTAAGTCCATAAACGGCTGCCAGGACTATGACCACGGCCAGTGGCGCGAGGACCCGGCTGGCGCTGACTCTTCTCACCAGTCCGTCTCTCCTGGATCGTGCTGCGGCTCAGCGTCCCAGTCAGGCCCTCCGCCGTCGTCAGTGGCGTACCCGTCCCCCGGACTGGGCCTGCGGGATGGCAGCGGAGGAAGCGGCGAGAGCGCCACGTCGTCGCCGGGCAGCCGGCCGCGCTGGACCTCGGGACCCGGACGCTCGCCGCGAGCCGGGCCGCGATCGCTGCCGGATCGGCCACCTCGGCCGGGCCAGCCGATCCGGCCCCTGCGCCCGCCGTGTTCGGCGGGGGGACCGGGCGCTGGACCATAACCCGGCCGCTCGTCGCTGCCCTGGGCCGGGCCATAACCCGCCCGGCCGCGATCGGGCCCAGGTTCCCGGCCCCGCCGCCC
>DAITAE010000345.1:2693-5511 GCA_036824445.1 Streptosporangiaceae bacterium
GCGTCATATCCCCGCTGCCCGGCGCGGCCGGGGTCGGTGTCATACCCGGGCTGCCCTGGGCGGCTTGGGCCGGTGTCATACCCCCGGCTGGTGGGGCCCGGGGCCGGGCCGTAGCTTGCACGGCCACCATCTGGCCCAGGCTGCCGGCCCCGCCGCCCGCGCCCCAGGCCGACCGCGTATCCCGGCCGCCCCCGTCCGGTGCCGGATCCTGGCCTGCCGTCACGCCCTGGGTCGGCGTCATCTGCCGGACGCTGACCGCGGCCCGCGCCGGTGGCGTACCCCGGCCTCTCGGCCCGGCCGGGGTCGGTGGCGTACCCGGGCCGCCCGCCGCGACCCGAGCCGGTGTCATACCCCCGCCCGCCGCGCCGCGGGTCGGTGTCATAGCCCGGTCCCCCGCCATGGGCCGGGCCGGTGTCATACCCAGCCCGACCGTCGCGCCCTGGGTCCGTGTCGTACCCCCGCTGGCCGCCACGGCCAGGCTGCGTGTCATAGCCCCGCCCGGCACGGCCAGGCTGGGTGTCATAGCCCCGCCCGCCACGGCCCGTGCCGGTGTCGTACCCCGGCCGCCCGGCCCGGCCGGGGTCTGTGGCATGCCCAGGCGGCCCGCCGCGGCCCGGAGCCGGGCCATAGCCCGCCTGGGCAGGATCTGGCTCAGGTTGCCGACCCCGCCGGCCACGGCCCGGGCCGATCGCGTATCGCGGCCGCCCGCGGTCGGAGCCGGGCCGTGCGCTCCGGCCGCCAGCGCCGGCCCGGTAGCCCGGTTGGCCCGCACGGTCCGGCGGCCGCGTGCTGTCCGGGCGTGGCCAGTCCGGATTGGTGCCCGGATCATCCAGTAGCGGGAATCCGGCGGAGTCACCCGGCAAGCCCGGGCTGCCCGTGGACGGCCGCAGCGCGCCCTGGCCGGGCGCGTCAGCTCCCCCGCGTGCCTGGCCCACCATCGTGGGGTCGCCGGCTTCCTGGTCACCGGGGAAGGACTCCGCCGGCGCCGGTCCGCCGCGCCAGCCGCGCGGGCCAGCGCGGACTCCAGCCATGACCGCCCCGCGCACCCGCCGCGCATCCCGGGCGGCCGGGACCGGCGGCCGGCGTACGCGCGGCCTGGGTGGGCTGGCTGGCTTGCCCCTGCCGCGGCCCACGGACCTGCGCTCGGGTGCACCGTCACCTGCCTCGTCGCGAGTCCGGCCGGGGCTGCGGCGCGCGGCGGCGGTGGCCGCTCCCTCCTCCGTGTCGCCGGCCGTCCGGGCGCCAGGAAGACCCAGCGCCAGCACGATCGCCACGGCGAGCGCTTCCAGCACGACGATGGCCACCCGGCCGAGCTGGCTGTGGCTGACGGTCAGCGACCCGCCACCCAGTGGCAGGCGGAATCCCTGGGCCCAGCCATCCACCGGCGTCGCGAGGGGGGTGAGCGGATGACCGTTGAGGGACGCGGTCCAGCCACCGGCAGGCTCGGCAAGCTCCAGTGTCCCGCCCGCGGCAGGCGCCTTGCCCCCGGCAACGCCGACCGTGCCCGAGCGCACCGCCACTACCGTGCCGCCGTTCTCGACGGCCCGCACCCGCGCCGCCGTGCCGGATACCCGCCACAGCTGGAACGCGGCGGTCTGACTGACCGGGCGGAGGCCCGGCACGCCGTCGAGCAGTCGCGCGAGTGCCGGGTCGGCTGGCGCTGGGAGGAGCACGTAGCCGATGCCAAACTGGGCCAGCGAGCGGCCTTGGTCCTGCACGGCGGCGCCGTGCGGCGCGGTCAGGGCCGCAACGGTCAGGTTGAGGGCCCGCTCCGCCGCCGGGGGCATGGCGAGCTCGTCGGTTCCGATCAGGGGATCGGCGTCGCGGAGCACCGAATACGCCACCGTGCCATGCGGCCCGGCACGCAGCACCAGCGTGCGCAGGCGCAGCCCGTTGTCGGAGGAGACTGAGACGAACTCCGGCAGAACCGGCCCGGCCACCGGCGCCAGCGGGCCCCGGATCCCGGAGGTCAGCCAGGCCGCGGCAGCGAGCGCTGGCGCCGTGCAAGCCACGGCGGCTAGAGCTATGACCGCGATCCCGCTTGGAGACCGCCAGCGGCCCGAACGCAGCTTGCCAT
The DNA here is from genome assembly GCA_036824445.1 of Streptosporangiaceae bacterium. GTDB lineage: Bacteria > Actinomycetota > Actinomycetes > Streptosporangiales > Streptosporangiaceae > UBA9676. The sequence goes on from DAITAE010000345.1 coordinate 4,771, forward strand.
GCAGCCCGTCCCCGGTGGCCAGCACCGCGAGCAGCAGGCCCGCGCCGGCGAACGCCAGCGCCGGTCCCGGCCAGGCGCGCACGGTGCCGCCTCCGATCGCGGGTGTGACGATGAGCTTGGTCAGCGCCACGGCGGCGACCAGCCCGAGCAGCGCCGCGGACCACCCGGCCAGCACGAGCCCCCGGCGCCGGCCGAACACCAGCGCCACCACGGCGGCCAGCACCAGACCCGCGGTCACCCAGAACGGTGGCAGTCCCGGGCCACCGGGAGACAGCAGCAGCAGCGACCGCGCCGGAAGGCCCCGCGCGGCGAGCCCGGCCGGTTGCAACCCGGCCTCGAGGAACAGCTCGGACGGATGGGTGGCCAGGGACATGCTCCACGGGAGGAGGAGCACCACCGGGACCACGGCGACGATTGCGGCGTCGATCACCACCCCTGGACGGCCCCGGCGGCAGGCGAGGACGCCCAGGGCCATCGCGGCCACCGCGACCACCCAGACCAGCGGCACGAAAGCGGCCGCCACGGCGACGAGCAGGCCAGCCGCCCAGGCCGCCCGCCGTGCCCGGCGGCGGCCGTGGGTGAAGACGCGCGCGGCCACTACGGCGATCAGCGGCAGCAGGACGAGCACCAGCGCGGTACCGAGACGGCCGGCGGCCACCGCGCCCATGCCCACAGGCAGCAGCGCATAGGCCATCGCTGCCCAGATCCTGACCGGCACCGACCGGGTGATCTGCCGCGATG
>DAITAE010000010.1:0-20883 GCA_036824445.1 Streptosporangiaceae bacterium
TCATCGCCGAGCCGGAGGGAACCGTCCCGGTCGCCCTCGTCAACCGGGGCCTGGGCCTGGGGGTGTACCAGGTCTTCCACATCTCCCAGCTGCCGCACCACACCGTGTGGCGGATGATGGGCGAAGGCACTTACGCGCTCGCCATGGAGCCGAGCACGAACCGGGACGCAGGCCGGCCGGACGCGCGGGAACGGGGTGAGCTGCAATGGCTCGAGCCCGGCGAACAGCGCAGGTACGACCTGGAGATCGGCGCACTGTCCGGGGCGGCCGCCATCGGCGAGTTCGAGACCCGGGTGAGGGCCATCCGGTGACGGCCCCGCCCGGCCGGCTGCGGGAGGCGATCAGGCGGCCGCTGCCGCTCGCCTACCACCCCCTCTACCGCTTCTACGAGGGCGGCTCGATGACCCGGGCCTTCCGCGGCCTTCCTGAGCGCCCCGACGACTGGTGGTCGGAGGACTGGGTGGGCTCGTGCACCCAGGCGAACAACGACGATCCCGACGGCCATGCCCAGGGTCTCAGCTCGGTCGACCTGCCCGGTGCCGGCAGCGTCACGCTCAAGGACCTCGTCGAGGCCCTGCCCGAGGAGATGGTCGGCGCCCGGTTCGTGCAGCGCTGGGGCCCGGCCACCGGAGTCCTCGTCAAGCTGCTCTCCCCCGCCGGCCAGGTGCCGCTGCACGCCCATCCGACGCGCGCATGGGCACGGCAGCACCTCGGCTCTCCGTTTGGCAAGACCGAGGCCTGGATTTTGCTGGACACTCCGGGCGACGGCACCGAGCCGGCCTACGCGGGGGTGGGCTTCGTCCCGGGCATCGACCGCGGCTGGTTCGCCGGTGCGGTCCGCCGCCACGACAACCCCGCCATCCGCGGCACGCTCCACCGGACCGGCGTTCACCCGGGCGAGGTCTACGTCGCGCACGCGGGGGTGCCGCACTACCTCGGGCCACGGATCTCATTCATCGAGGTGCAGGAGCCCAGCGACCACATCGTGATCCCCGAGACATCCGGCGCCGACGACGCCGGGGCGACGATGGGCCTGGGCTGGGAGCTGGCCCTCGACATGATCGACTACACAGGCGCCGACGCGGAGCAGACCTTCGCCCGGGCGCGCCAGCGGCCGCGCGTCGTGCGTACCAGCCACGGCTCGCGCGAGGTGCGCCTGTTCCACGACGACGTCCTGCCGTACTTCGACGCCACCGCGCTGGAAGTGCCGGACGAGATCGAAGTGAGCGACGGGCGCTTCTCGATCGCCATCGTGGTGTCCGGCGCCGGGTCGATCGAGGGCGACTTCGGCAGCCGGCCGGTCCGCCGGGGAGAGACGTTCGCGCTGCCGGCGAGCCTGCACTTCCGGGTCCGGGCAGGAGGCGAACCGGTCCGGGTCATCCGCTGCCTGGGACCGGCCGCGGAATGATCCCGCCTGCGCCTCGCGCTGAAACCAGCACCAGGGAGGTATTCGATGCTGGATTCCGCGCCGATCCTGGCTGAGGCCCGCGAGCGCGTCAGGCAGCAGAACGGCGGTGCCGTCGGCCGGTCACGCGAGGAACTGATCACCCCGGCCCTCGTGCTCGACGTCGACGCCGCGCAGCGCAACATCGACCGGCTGGCGGGCGAGCTTCGGCAGATGGGCTCCGCCACCATCCGCCCGCACTACAAGGCGCATAAGAGCCCGGATCTCGCGTGGCGGCAGGTCCAGGCGGGCGCGGGCGGGCTGTCGATGGCGACCGTGTGGGAGGCCGTCGTGCTGGCGGACGCCGGCCTGGACGACCTGTTCGTGGTCAACACCGTGTCCCATCCGGCCAAGATCGCCGTGCTGGCCCGGCTTGCCGCCGATCACCGGGTGCTCGTCGCGGTGGACGAGGCGCCGAACGCCGCCGCCCTGTCGGCGGCTGCCACGGCGGCGGGCTCAACGCTTGGGATCATGGTCGAGGTCGACACCGGGATGGACCGGTGCGGCACCGACACCGCGGAACAGACCCTGGCCCTGGCGCGGCAGGTGATGGACCTTCCCGGGCTGCGCTTCGAGGGGATCACCGGCTACGAGGGCCATTGCTCGCTCACAATCGACAACGCGCTCCGGCACGAGCGGCAGCGTGAGGCGATGACCTTCTTCACCGGCGTCGCCGACCTGCTGGAGGCGGACGGGATTCACTGCGGGATCCGGTCCGCCGGCGGGATCGCCACCTTCCGGTGGACCGCCGGATTCCCCGGGGTCACCGAGATCCAGGCCGGGACGTACGTGGTCATGGACAACTACCACGACCACATGGCGCCGGGCTTCGAGCACTCCCTCACCGTCCAGGCGAGCGTCATCAGCCGGCAGAGCAGCAGGGTGATCGTGGACGCCGGCAACAAGTCGGTCGCCGACCCGGCCGACGTCACGGTCGTGGGCCGCGACGAGCTCAAGGTCGTCCGGTTCGATGAGGAGCACGGCGTCTTTTCCGCACCGCAAGGCTCAGCGCTGGCGGTGGGTGACTCGGTGGCGCTGGTGCCCGGGTATGCGCCGAGCACCGTGAACTGCTATGACGCCTACCACGTCGTCCGCGACGGGATCGTCACCGACATCTGGCCGGTCATCCCGCGCGGCCCCGGGCATCACGGGCTCGCGGCCCGGCCCGGGGAACGGTACTGAGGCCGGCCGGACGCCGCTCAGCGCCTGCGGTGAGCCGCTGGCTAGCGGCCCTGGCGCAGGACCTCGATCACCGCGGAGTCGTCAAGGCGGCCCATGCCCTGGTCGTGGCCGCGCTCGTAGAGCCGGCGCGCGGCCTCCGCGAGCGGCACCGACGCACCTGCCCGGTCAGCCGCCGCGCCCACCAGGCCCATGTCCTTCACGAAGATGTCCAGCGCGCTGCGTGCCTCGCGGAACTGGCCCGCGACCATCCGGGCGCCCCGGTCGTCGAACATGAAGGACGCCGCTGCGCCCTCACGCAGCACCTGCCAGCAGTCCGCCGCCGCCAGGCCGAGCGCCTCGGCGAACGCGAGGGCCTCGGCGGCCGCCGCGATGTGCACGCCGCACAGCAGCTGGTTGACCAGCTTCATCCGCTGGCCGTCGCCGGGCAGGTGCCCGACCACCGGAGCCGCGCGTGCCAGTGCGTCAAGGAGCGGCCGGGCCCGCGCGATGGCGCCGGCCGGGCCGGACACCATGATTAGCAAGTCGCCGGTACCGGCCCGCTGCACGCCCCCGGACACGGGCGCGTCCACCACCACGGCGGCGCCGCTGGCGGCGAGCCGCTGGGCGGCCGAGACGACGGCCTCGGGCCCGGCCGTCGCCATGATCATGACGACGGCGCCGGTGGGCAGCGCACCGGCTGCCCCGCCCGGCGCGAACAGGACCTGCTCCACCTGATCGGGGGTCGCCACCATGATCACGACGACGTCCGCGGCGCCGACCGCCGCCGCGATCGTGGCCACGCCCTGCACCCCGTCCGCCGCCAGCGCCGCCGTGCGGTCCGCCACGACGTCGTAGCCGTGCACCGAGTGACCGCAGCGGGCCAGGCGTGCCGCCATCGGCGCGCCCATCGCCCCCAGCCCGATCCAGCCGACTTGCATCAGGAGCCCTCCCGCCCGCCATTGAGGATCGCCACGGCCTGCCCGAGCGTTCCGTCGTCGCCGACGTTGCCGGCGAAGACCACAAACGGCACACCGACGGCCTCGGGCGCCGCGTCGATCGGGCGGAACACCGAGACCAGGCCGGGGAACAACTGGCCGGCCACCTCGGCGCGCCGGATGCCCAGGCCCTGCACCGCGACGTCGTGGGAGGTGATCCCGCCCTTGGCGATGACCCAGGCTGGCTTCGCGGCCAGGGCAGCGCGCACGGTGCCGGCCAGAGCGGCGGAGACGCTGCGCGCGATGGCCAGGCCGTCCGCCGTGTCGCGGCCGGGAAGGACCGCTCGGCTCGTATAGAGCAGGACATCCGAGCGGCCCAGTGCGCCGGCGACCCGCCGCGCGGTGGCCGCCACCACATCGCCGGCGCCGCTCACGACCGAGGGGACGTCGAGTTCGATGGCGATGGTGCCGCCGCGCGCGCGGAGTGCGGCCAGCTGCCGGCTGGTCTGGTCCACGTGGGATCCGACCACGATCAGGCCGTGCCCGTCGCGCGCCCCGGCGGGCCGGATCTCCTCGCCGCGCAACGGCGCCCGGGGCCCGAGGCCGCTCAGGGCCCGCACGAACGACGGCCCGGTGCGGAACAGAAAGGACCCGCCCGCGCGCTCGGCCAGCAGCACGCCGCAGGCGGCCGTCTCCAGGTCGGAGTACTCGGTGGCGTTGACCACGACCCACGTCCCGCCGCGCACGCCGGCCAGCAGCTCACGGACGCGGGATGAGCCGCCGAGCCTGATGTCCGCGAGGCTGATAGTGGCGACATCCCCGCGCCCGATCGCCCCGCCGCTCTTCTCGGTGACGAAGTCCCGCAGGTCCGACGCGGTGTAACCGAACGCGGGATCGCGCGCGAACTCGGTCTCGCCGACAGGGACCAGTTCTGGGCCGACGCGGGCCCAGTGGATGTCGGCGGCGGTCAGCCGCCCGGCCTCAAGGAAGGCGGGGACCAGCAGCACGCCGTCGAACCCGCCGCCGGCCGCCTCCCTGCGGACGGCCTGCAGCGCCGCCACCTCCGCCATCACGTGACCGCGCAGGGTCGAGTCGCTGCGGCTGACGAGCTGGATCCGGGCACCGCGCCGCCGCGCGACGGCCATCAGGCCGCGGGCCGCGCGCGCGGTCAGCTCGGCGGCGGCGTGCTCCCCCAGGCTGCGGGTGTTGGTCAGCACAAAGCAGGTCCCGGCCGCACCGGCCAGCGCGGCCTGGTAGGCGTCCTCCGCCAGGACGGTCACGGCCTGGACGCCGTGCACCGCTTGCGACCCGGTCGGGTCGTCGTCGAGCACGCCCAGGAGCAGGCCGTCCGCGGCCCGCATCGCGCGGACCGACTCCCGGATCCCGCCGTCGTCCGGGAGCGGTGGCGGTAGTCGGGCGAACACATCGGCGGCGGCCGGCAGGCTGTCCCGCGGCAACGAGCCCCTTTCCCCGTCAGCGGGCTGCAGGTGGGCGAGCACTGAGATCACTGTATTCAACGCCCCCACGACGGGGATGAAGACGCCGTGGCGAACGTGGTGGTCACCGGCGGCGCCGGGTTCCTGGGCTCACGCCTCGCCCGGGAGCTGCTGGCCGCGGGCTCGCTCGACGTGACGGGCGGCGGAGAGCGGCCGCTGTCCCGGGTGACGCTCCTCGACCGGGTGCCGGCTCTCCCAGATCTGGCCGCCGACCCGCGGGTGACCGTGGTCGGCGGCGATCTCGGCGACCTGCTGGGCTCCGCCGGGGCCGGGCGGGACGCACTCGCCGGGGCCGACGTGATCTTCCATCTCGCCGCGGCGGTCAGCGGGGAATGCGAGGCGGACTTCGACCTCGGCATCCGGGCGAACCTGCGCGCGACCGAGTCGCTGCTCGCCGCGTGCCGGGAGCTGGGGACCAGCCCGGTTGTGGTGTTCGCGAGCTCCGCGGCCGTCTTCGGAGCGTCCGCCGAGCACCCGCTCCCGGCGGTTGTGGACGATCACACCCTGCCCAATCCCCAGTCCAGCTACGGGGTGCAGAAGGTCATCGGTGAGCAACTGCTGGCCGACTACACCCGGAAGGGTTTCCTGCGCGGGCGGGCCGTCCGGCTGATGACCGTCTGCGTGCGCCCGGGGCGGCCCAACGCGGCGGCGTCTGGTTTCCTCTCGGGCATCATCCGCGAGCCGCTGGCCGGCCAGCGCGCGGTCTGCCCCGTCGACGCGGCGACCGAGGTGGCGCTGATGTCGCCGCCGCGGGCCATCGACGGGCTGCTCTGCGCCGCGACGTCGTCCGACGGGGCCTGGGGCGGCCGGACCGCGGTGACCCTGCCGGCCCTCACCATGACGGTCGCGGGCATGGTCGCCGCGCTGGAGCAGGCCGCTGGCCCGGACGTCACCGCGCTGATCGACTGGGTTCCCGACCCCGCCGTCGCGAGGATCGTGACGAGCTGGCCCGCCCGGTTCCGCACCGAGCGCGCGGCCCGGCTCGGCCTGGCCCCGGATCCGGATTTCGGCTCCGTCATCACGATGCATCTCGCCGAGTCCCGGCACTGACGGCGCTGGAGCCGGCCGCTACGAGCCGGCGGCCCGCCAGAGCGGGTTGAGCAGGCCCTCCTCGGACATCTCCAGCATCCGGCTGTAGATCGTGCGCCAGGCCGGGTACCGCTCGTCGTACCCGGCGGCCGCCACCGGATCGGGCTCGAAGGTGGCGGACCGGGCGCGAAGGCTCGCCGGAAGCTCCCCGAAGCTCGCGTAGATCCCGGCACCAACGCCAGCACACAGGGCCGCGCCGAGCCCGCTGCTCTCGGTGACGACGGGGACGTGCACCGGGACGGCGAGCACGTCCGCCATGATCTGCGGCCAGAGCCTCCCCTTGGCCGCGCCGCCCGTGAACACCAGCTCGCCGAAACGCAGGCCGGTCAGCTCGCCGATGATGTCCCGGTGCCCGCGGGCGACGAAGGCGGCCGCTTCCTCGATCGCCCGGACGCACGCGCCGCGGCCGCCCGCCGCCGGATCACCGAGGTTGAACTGCAGGAACGACGGGCTGGCGTGAACCCAGCGCTTCGCGTTCATGAGGTTGGACATGATGGCGATGACCCCGCCGGGAGGAGCCTTCGCGGCGGCCTCCTCCATCACCACGTACGGGTCGACCCCGCGGGCGCAGGCCAGCGCCACCTCCCCGTCGCAGAACGCGTCCCGGAACCACCGCATGCTCATGCCGCAGTAGAAGCCGATACCTTCCAGCATCCATTCGCCGGGCACGACGTGGCACAGCGTGCGCAGCCGCGCCTCCGGGTCGACGAGCGGTTCGCCCAGCAGCACCGTGTTCTGCCAGAACGTGCCCGCGATGACGGTGTACTCGGCCTTCCCGACGCCCGCGCCGAGCAGGCCCAGCTGGGTATCGGCGCCACCGGCCACCACCGGCGTGCCCACGCGCAGCCCGGTCTGCCCGGCCGCGGCCGCGGTCACCTCGCCGACAACGGTGCCTGGGTCGGCGACCGGCGGGAGCACGTCCGGTGGCAGCCCGCACAGCGCCGGGATGGACTGCGACCAGCGCCGCTGTGACAGCGTGAACATGCCCGAGCTCGACCCGCACGATGGCTCGGTCACGTGCGTTCCCGACAGCCGGTAGACGATCCAGTCGCTGAGCATGCCGAGGCTGCCGACCGCGCCGAGGATGCCGGGGCGGTGGCGGGCCAGCCAGCGCAGCCGCGCTGGGGTGGTGATGGACACCCAGTCACCGGCCTCGGCGAAGATCTTCTCGGCCGCGCCCTCACGGATCAGCTCCCGTGCCTCCACGGCCGATCTGCTGTCCACGTTCGGGCAGGCCCAGATCTCACGCCCCGCCCGGTCGTAGAGCACGACGCCCTCGCGCATGCTCGTGGCGGAGACCGCCGCGACGTCGCCACCGGCCGCCCCGGCGTCCCGGAGCGCATCCCGGACACAGGCCGCGATGGCGCGCCAGCCCGCGTCGACGTCGAAGTCCTGGCCGCCGGGCGCGCCCGGCGGCTCGCGATGCGCCCACTCCCGCTGCGCCGCACCCATCTGCCGGCCGGCCTCGGTGAACAGCAGCGCCCGGCAGCTTCCGGTGCCCGCGTCGATCGCCAGCAGGTAACGCCCGGTCATGCCGCATGCTCCCACGCCCGGCCGCGAAGGGGCCGCCGGCTACCGGGATGCACAGGGAGAGCGGGGCGGCTCACGGGTAGAAGTAGGTGGGCTCGAGATCGATCGCATGGCCGCTGCCCGACTCCAGCACGAACTTGAGCATCGGCGAGGTGTCCAGGTAGTAGAACTCGATGGACTCCCCGATCCGCCCTCCCATCAAGATCTCCGCGCCCCGCTCCCGCCAGTGGTCCTTCAGCGCCTGGCTGTCCTGCGCCGAATGCTTCATGCAGGCGATGTGCTGGACACCCTCGCCATGCGAGTCGAGGAACTCCTGGTAGATGCTTGGCCCGCTGACCGGCTGGATGAGCTCGAAGCCGAGTCCGTCGACCGAGGTCTCGGCGCCAATCATCCGGTACTCGACATGCTCGCCGCGGACGACCGTGTCGTGCAGCAGCGGTGGCTTGTAGTCGAAGACGCTCCACGGGCCCCAGCCGAGATTCTCGGTGTAAGAACGCAGCGCGGACTCCATGTCGGCAACGACGACGGCGATCTGCGTGATCGTCATGGGGACCGGTGGCGGCACGATGCGGCCGCCGGTACTGCTTACCATCGGTACCTCCTCGGAGCGTGCCTGGGCGATCACGGCCACCGTGACCGAAGCATGCGCCGCAACGGATGACGGTGGCAAGGCCCGGCCGGAGATTTGGTCACCGCGCGGCTCCGGGCGGCGGTCAGGCCGGGCACGGGCTCGCAGCGGCAGGACGCGAGCCCGCGCGGAACCGGCGTTCCAGCTCGAGCAGGCGGAGCGCAACCAGCTCGTTGGTGACCAGAACGTTGAGGAATCCGCCATGCAGGGCGCCGAGGATCGCCTCCGCCTTGTGCAGGCCCCCGGCGACGCCGACGACCTTGGGGATGCGGGCCAGATCGGACAGCTCGATCCCGATCCTGCGGTCATGGATCGGCAGGTCGACGACGTTGCCGTCGGCGTCGAAAAACTGGCCGAGGATGTCGCCCACGACGCCGTGCTCGCGCAGATGGCGGACGTCGTCCGCCGCCAGGTATCCCATCTGCACGATGGTGGCGTCGGCGGTAGGCGTGCCAACGCCAACAATCGCCTGCTCCACGGCGCACGCCTGCTTCAGCACCTGCTGGATCGTCGGCTCCGCCTTGAGCGCCGCGGCCAGGCCGGGGGTGGAGGCGACGATCGGCGTCGGGATGATCGTGGCTGTCGTCACCTCCGGCTCCGCGACGCCCTCTCCCTTAGAGGACAGGATCGTCTGCAGGTAGCCGTCCACGCCGCCGGTCAGGGTCACCAGGTGCACCGGCCCGACGGCGCCGAAATTGGTCGAGGTGATGACGCGGGAGACCGTCTCTCCCCAGCCGACCCCGAGAATGCCGCCGGGCCGCAAGTGGGTGCTCATGAACTGCGCTCCCCCGAGCCCCAGGCGGGCGTTCAGGATATGGCGGTCGGCGGGCTCCTTCTCGTGGTCCGGGACGACGAGCGCTTCGGTCAGGTTAAAGGCCCGCCTGAGCCGGCCGCTTACCTCGAACGCGTCGAGATGGTCCGCGTTCAGATTGATCGAGACCAGGCCGACCCTCCGGGCCCGGTCAAGCATGCGCCCCACGGACGCCCGTGATACCGCGAGCCGCTTCGCGATCTCGTCCTGGGTCAGCTCGTCCTTGTAGTAAAACCAGGCCACGCGGAGCAGCAGCTCCTCCGCCCCGGGCCTTCCCCCGCCGACGCCCTCGTCCACGTTCACACCAATCCCTGGCCGACCGGATTTCCCTTCAGTGTCGTCTTATTCAAGCCCAACGAGGCAGGGAAGCCGACGCCGCCCCGGGTCCAGATCGGAATGCGGGCCACCCGTGGCTGCCGCTCCGCATGCTGGAAAGGACGTTATGCAGATTCGCGGTGGCTGGGTTAACCGTTGCCGGCAGCGTTGCCGGGCCGTGCCGCGAACGGGCGCTGGCGGGCCGCAATGGGACCGCGTTGTCAGGGCTTGCCGCCGGCCGCGGCGGTGGCGTCCGGGGCGAGGCCCCAGCTTCTGGTCTGGCGCTGGACGGCCTCCTTGGCGCGGCGCACCTGCTCGGCGACAAGGCGCCGCTGCGCCCAGGTCGCCTCGCGGCGCCGCAGGGCACGCTCGATGGCGAGCAGCTCCGCGTCCCCGGCCGGCAGGCGATAGGCCTCGCTGACCATGCGTGCGAGGTCGGCGCGGTAGTCGTGGCCGCGGGCGAAGAAGGTTCCCGGGGTGGCGTTCATCGCGTTCTTCACGTCCACCAGCGTGAGCACGAACGTGGTCAGCGGGTACCAGCACGCCAGCGGCGAGATGCCGGGCGGCCGGCTGGCGGCCGGGCCAAGCCAGCCGGGCTCCTGTACGACGAGGGCGGGCGCGAAGCGGGTGATGGGGTCCTCGTGGTGGGACAGCAGCACGTACCTGCGCCGGGCTCGGTCACCGCCGTCCAGCGCGAGCCACTCCTGGTAAGAGGCGATCTCGGCTACCTCGCCGCCCGGGTCGGTGCGTTCCGGGTCGGCGCGCCATTGCTTGGCCCACTTGCTGCCAGCCGGGGTGCCCAGGAACAGCGCCCGGTCCATGCCGACGCGGCGCAGCCCGGAGGTGCCCTCGTGCAGGAACGCGTCCTGCATGGTGTGCGCGCCGAGGGACTCGCCGAAGCCCATCAGCCGCGGCCGGCGGTCCTCCGGCAGGGCCAGCAGGCGCCATTCGAGTGCGTGCAGCAGCGCCCGGTTCTGCTCGCGGCCCATCGCGACCCGGTCGAGGGACAGGAAGGACGGGCGCAGCGAGTACTGGAGCGCGACCGTCGCGCAGTCGCCCCGGGTCAGGTACTCGAGTGTTTCGATAGCGACGTAGTTGACGTAACCGCTGCCGGTGGGCGAGGCCACACACAGCACCGACCTCTCGAAGGCACCCAGCCGGGCAAGGTCCTCCATCACCAGGTCGACGCGTACGTCCACGGTCTGCCCGGACGCCAGCCCGGCGAACGCGCGCACGGGCGCCCTTCACCTGGGCAATCGGTGCCCCGGTCACGTCAGCGATCTCCTGCCGGGACAGGGCCAAGTTGACGAACCGGACGCCCTCCCGTGACAGGCTCGGCCACGCCACCGCTGACGTAGGGCCTCCACTGACGGTCGCCGCATCGGGCGGGGTGGTGTAGGCGGCATCGATCGCGGCGCCGCCGGCCTCCGCGCGGCGGTTGAGGTACTCCATCGCGGACCCCAGCCCGGCGACGGTCGCGCCGAGCGCCGCGGCGTGGCCCGCCAGCGGGGCGAGTGGCGCGGCCCCGGGGACCGCCCGGCGTATCCCAGCGGCCAGGCCGCGGGCGAACGCGCCTTCGGCCAGGGCCACCCCGTGCAAGCCCGCGCTGACCGCGGCGCCCAGCAGCAGCGACTTGGCCACCGGAGGCAGCGGCAGCGGCTCCGGTGCGGTCTTCCCCTCGGCCGTCTCACCGGTCAGCGGATCGGTGGCAGGCGCGAGCCGGGCGGCATCGGCCCGCTCGCCTGCGTGGTAGCGGTAGATCTGCCACCCCGCGAGCGCGGCACCGGCCAGCAGGCCGCCCCCGGCCGCGAGGACCCTCAGGCCCGGCCTGCGGCCACCCACGGCCGCGTCAACAGCCGCGACGCCGGCCAGCCCGGCTCCGGCCAGCCCGACCCGCAGTGCCCGCCGGCCAGCCGTCCGCAGCGCTGCCCGGCGCACCGGCTCACCTGGCCGCGCCGCCAGCATGCGTTCCGCCGCGAAGCCGGCCACGGCAACACCGGCGTTGGCGGCCGCCTGCGCCGCGAAACTCCGCACCCGGCCCGATGGTGTCCCATCGTCGGCGACGAAGCGCCGGGCGAGCGCCGCGCACGCCGATTGCGACGTCATCACGAGACCGTGCTCGGTGGCCCCGACGATCCCGGTCGCCAGCGCCTGATCCAGGCCTGGCCGGGGGAGCAAGCCGGGGCCGAAGCTGGTGCCGACGGTGACGGCCGACGCGAGCGCCGCCGTCCGCTCCACCGTGTCGTCGCCGGCCAGCACGCTCCCAGCCCGCCGAACGGCTGCTCCGAGATCCATCCGTCCCCCTAACCGGCCCGGTTGCGTCCGTGGGCAGCGGTCCCTCGCCCGCGGCCCAGCCTATGTGCGACGCGGCCCGCTACCAGTGCCGAATCGTTGAGCGCGGCGTGCGCGAGCAGCGGGGCGACTACGCTGCCAGACCGGAGCCGGAGCCAGGCGAAGACCGCACCGGCGGCGCTGGTGACCGCGACGTTGCCGACCACGAAGGCAGCCTGGCGGAGCGGGCGGTGTACCAGGTGGTGGCCGATCGCGGTCTTGCCCATCGTCGACAGCGTGGGCAGCACGTGCGACACGCCGAACAGCACACTCGGCCAGGTCACCGTGCCGACCCGCGTGCCGTTTCCCAGTAGCAGGCCATAGAGCGCCGAGCGGTAGGTGAGTTCCTCCGGCGGCACCGCGGCAAGCGTGATCCTGGCCAGCCCGGCGGCAAGATCGCCGCGGTCGGCCGCTTGCGCGGCCCGGTCGTCGAGGAACAGTCCGCGGGTGGCGGGAAGCGCTGCCCCCGCGAAGATGGCCGCCGCAGCGCAGCCGCCGGCCAGCACGCCGGTGCGCACCCCGCTGCCCAGCTGCCTGCGGCCGAGCCCAAGCTCGGTCCAGGAGACACCGGCCATGCGTGCGATCCCCAGCAGCGCCACGGCAGCGCCGTATCGCGCCGCGGTCCGGCTCGCCGGGTTGCCGAGGCGATGGGCAAGCACGTCGAGCGCGGCGGCGGCCGGGATGGCCGCGAACCGCGCCCGGACGCGGGCAGCTCTCATGCCCGCATTATGGAGGCAGCGGCCCCGGCGCGGGCGGCTACGCGGCCGGCCGGGCCGACGAGGTCAGGGCCCGGCGGCGCCGGTGGCCCCGAGCACAACGTTCACCGCTGCGCTGCGCAGGTGGCCGGCGACGGCAGTGACCTGGTATTCCCCGGGGCGCGCCAGGTGAGCAGTCCCGGTACAGCCCGGCGCGGACGTCTTCCGGTTCCAGGAGAGGTGGAGCACCGCCGACGTGTCCCTGGCAATAACGATCATGTTGGACTCGCCGCTGACACAGTCGGCCGAACTCCAGATGCGCCGGCCGGCGGCGGCGACGACCACCGACACGAACTTGGTGCCCATGTTGAACCGGCACGGCTGCGCCTCGTGGGAGACGGCGTGCACCGTGAACCGGGGCGTGGCGCCCGGCTGGTACCAGTACTGCGGGGACGAGACGCGAAGCGTCACCGCTCCGGGGGCGCACGCCAGGGCCCGGCTGGAAGCCCGGGGCTGCGCCGCGCTCCGGTCCGGTGACGGCGCTGAGCTCGAGCGCGGGGAGGGCGATGGGCTGGCGGGCGCGCCGCCCCCGCTCACCTGGGCCGGGGTGGAGTCCACCGTCTTCGCGCCGCGCGGAGGGGTGGCCTGGCTTGCCGTTGAGCGGGCGGCAAGCATCCCGCTCGCCGCCCAGCTTATGGTGGTGAGCAACCCGATGCCCACGGCGAGGACGAGCACCCGGCGCCGCCAGTACGTGGCCTGCGAGATCGTTGCGGGGCGGGGGCGCGCGCCGCGGGGCGGGTCAGCCTTTGACCGCCGACTCTGGTCCATATCAGTGACTATGGAAGATAGCCACCGGATGTCGTTGAAGGCTCGCCGAAAGAAGGCGTCCTCAGCGCACGCACTCCCGCCGCCGTCCCGTCCGCGGAGCCGCGGGAGACCATCGGGCGCCCGAGCGCACGGCGAGCGAGCGCGCACCCCGCCGACGATGCCGGCACGCCGCGGCAACGGCGGCTGGACATTTATCCCACGCCCTTCAATTCAGCCCGGCAGGCATTCGCTGCGCCGGGCCGGCGCAGCCCCGTTGAGGGCGCAGATCGGCTGGTAGTGGAGCTGGAATTAAAGCCGAAAACGCTCCGCGTGTCGCGATGCATTGGGCACATCGGGACGGCTACGCTTCCCGCATGGTCGTGATTTCCGCGTCGGCAAATGGGTGCCCTTATCCGGACAGGGCATTCCAGGCAGCGGCGATTCCTATCTGGCGTCCGTCGCGCCGCGGGCCGACGGGCCGATTGCCAGGCGCGGGAACCACTCATTATGCCGGGCGGGTACGCAGGCCCGTCCGAGGCTCGCGGAGGAGGTCCGATGCGCTCATTTAGTGACTTCGCTAGGGCCCGGCGTGCGGTCCCGGTCGGGATGGTCATTGCGGGGACGCTCCTGCCGACGACTCACTTTGGGGCATCAGCCACGGCCGTGGCACATCCGGCGTTCCAGCGGGTGGCATATCGCGGGCATTCGTTCGAGGTTCCGAGTAGCTGGCGGGTGATCCACCTATCCGATCACCGGCGGGCCTGTGTCCGCTTCGACCGCCATACGGTCTACCTGGGCACTCCGCCACTTAATCAGGAATGCCCGAGTTTGCTCGTCGGGACCACCGAAGCAATGCTCATCGCACCCGCGTCCCGCGGCGCGGCACCCGTTTCTGTCGAAAACAAGGTGGCAAGGCGGATCACGGTCGTCTCCCAGCGGATGCGCATCACCGCCACGTTCGGCACCCGGCCACAGGTGATCGACCGGATCCTGGCCAGCGCCCACCTGCCGCGCCCGGTGCGGCCCCTGACGAAGGCCCCGTCGGCCGCGACGGTTCCGAGGCTGCCGGCCAGAGCCACTGCCTTCCATGGGCGCGGCTTCGACACCTGTGCCGCGCCCAGCAACGCTGCCATGGACGCCTGGCGCGCTCACTCGCCCTACAGGGCGATCGGGATCTACCTCGGCGGGTCGGATGCGGCATGTGCGCAGCCCAACCTGACCGCGTCGTGGCTCCGGCGGCAGGCCGGGAGGGGCTGGCACTTCCTCCCGCTGTACGTCGGGCCGCAGGCCGCCTTCGGCGAGCTGACCACCTCATCCGCCAGGCAGGGAACCGCGGCGGCCACGGATGCGGCGCGCCGGGCGCGCCGGCTCGGCTTCGGGCGGATGACCCCGGTCTTCTACGACATGGAGGGCTACCCGCCGTGGCAGTCCGCCCGTGTCCTGCGGTTCCTTTCGGCCTGGAGCATCAGGCTGCGTGCGCTGGGGTTCTACTCCGGGGTGTACAGCAGCTCGTCGTCCGGAGTCGCCGACCTGGCCCGTCAGTACGGGCGCGGCAGGTACGCGATGCCCGACGTTATCTGGGACGCGCTGTGGAACGGCCGGGCGAACACCCTCGATTCCGTGTTCCGTCCCGGCCAGTGGGTCGATCACCATCGGGTGCACCAGTACGCCGGCAACGTCACGCAGACCTTCGGCGGCGTCACGATGAACATCGACAAGGATTGGCTGAACGTCCGGGTGTGCGACCCGCACCCGCGAATGTCGCAAACGACGGCGCAGCGGAACGCGACGGCCTCACCCTCGCAGGCGGTTACCCGGGCCAGCGGGATCGTTGACGCCTTCTACCGGGGAAACGGCGGCGGGCTGCGGCACCTGCGCCAGGTACCGGGTGAGGGCTGGCACGCCCCGGCTGACTTGGGCGGCAGGCTCGAGTCGCAGCCGTCGGCGGTCACCCTGGCCGACGGCCGGACCATGGTGATCTACCGCGGCACGGACGGGCACCTGTGGCAGGTGCGGTCGGGGACCGCCGGATGGTCGCAGCCGCGGGTGCTCCCGAGGCTGGGCACCCTCGGCGGCAGGCCGGTCGCCGTGGCGCAGCACGGCGGCGTCGACGTGTTCTGGAAGGATTCGTCTGGCGCCCGCCTGTCGTTCGCCGAGTACCGCCCGGGGCTCGGCTGGAACGGCCCGCAGCGGCTGGGCGGCAAGCTCGCCTCCGATCCGTCGCCGGTCATCTCGTCGTCCGGCGTCATCCACGTGTTCTGGAAGGGCCAGAACGGGAGCCTGTGGCAGGTGGTCCGCCGCCCGAGCGGCCTGTGGAACAGCCCCGAGAACCTCGGCGCGGGACGGCTGGGAAGCCAGCCGCAAGGCGCCGCCCGGCCGGACGGCAAGATCGAGGTGTTCTGGCGCGGCGGAAACGGGAAGGACGTGCGGGCGGCCATCGTCGGCGCGAACGGTCGCCGGCAGGGTCCCTACGTACTCAGCGGCAACATGCCCGTATCGGCGCCGACCGTGGTGTCCTCGGGCGGGCTGGTTCATGTTTTCTTCACCGGGAACGACGGCCTGCTCTGGCAGGTGGTACCGACGCGAGCTGGCGGCTGGGGCCCTCCGCCCCAGCTGGTGGCGAGCCAATTGAAGTCGCCGCCCTTCGCTTTCAGCGGACCCGGCCAGCAGCGGATTCAGGTGCTCTGGAACGGCCCCAGGGGCAAGCTCCGGTGGCTGTCGTTGTCACGCGAGAACCAGGCGTCTAGCCCACGCGACATCGGAGGTCCCATGCCGTGATGCCGGGCGGCGTGCGCATGCCTTCCGCAAGGCTGCAAGTGACATGCGCCATGCTGGGCGGCGCCGTGACGGGGGCGATCGTCTCGCTGTTCACATTGCCGACAGCATCGATCCTGATCGGGTGGGACGCCGCGGTTGTGATCTATCTGGTATGGGTCTGGGCCGTCGTGTGGCGGCTTGACGCGGAGACCACGGCCCGGCTTGCGACACGGGAAGACCCGAGCTATGCGGTCGCAGACCTCGTCGTGCTGGCTGCGGGCACCGCCCAGCTTGGCGCGGTCGGCTTTGCGCTGCTCAGAGCCGGCCGGGCCACCGGCAGCATGAAGGCGTACCTGATCGCGGTGGGACTGCTCAGCGTCGTGCTGTCCTGGACGGTCGTGCACACGGTGTTCATGCTGCGATACGCCCGTGCTTACTATTCGGTGCCAGCCGGCGGCATCCAGTTCAACGAAAGCGAGCCGCCAACGTACCTGGACTTCTCCTATCTTTCCTTCACCATCGGGATCACCTATCAGGTATCGGACACGGACATCACCTCGAAGCCGGTCCGGCGAATAGCGCTGCAGCATGCCCTGCTGTCCTATCTCTTCGGCGCCGTGCTACTGGCGATCGCCATCAACGTGGTGGCAGCCCTGCTCAAGTGACTGCGCGGATCCGCATATCCCGGGAACCTCGCCAGGCCGGCGCCGCCTCACTGAACACGATCTTGACTTCCGCTTCACCGGCATCTTCCGTTACCGTTACCGCCCCACTACGCTGGCCCCGCGACAATCCCGGCGGCGGGCCCGCCGACCCCGGCCCGGCAGCACGTCTCTTGTGAAAGGAAGCCGGACATGAGCATCAATCCTGAGGCCGCGGAGCGACGAACTGGCACAGCACCGAGCCCTCGGGCGGCACTGTGGCGACTGGCAGGCCCCTGGTGGCTGTTCCTGGTGACCGGCATCGCGTGGCTGATCATCTCCGTGATGGTGCTGCGGTTCACCACCGCCTCGATCACGACCGTGGGCGTCCTGCTGGGTGTGCTGTTCCTGCTCGGCGCGCTCAACGAATTCATGATCGCCGGAGTCCGCCACAACTGGCGGTGGGCGCACATCCTGCTGGGCATCCTGTTCGTGGTGGGGGCGATCTGGGCCTTCGCCCGCCCGTTCAATGCCTTCTGGTCCCTTGCCTCCGTGCTGGGACTGCTGCTCATCTTCAAGGGCACGCTGGACCTCATCACCGCCATCGCCACCAAGGACGTCAACAGCACCTGGTGGCTCGGCCTGGTCGTCGGCATCCTGGAGCTCGTGCTCGGCTTCTGGGTCTCGCAGCAGCAGTTCCCCGCACGCGGAGCACTCCTGCTGCTGTGGGTCGGGTTCTTCGCCTTGTTCCGGGGCATCTCTGAGATCTTCATAGCGTTCGAGGTCCGGAGCCGCCAGCACGCTTAGCTGACCACACCGAAGCATCGCCCAGCCGCCCAGCAGTGGCCGGCGGCGTGGTCGAAGCCGCCACCGCCAAGCCGGGATGGCACCGGCAGCCGGGCGGATTTCGCGAAACCCCCGACAGCGTCCCGGAGAGACGGCCAGCCTTGTAAGAAGTGCCCTGGCCCGGGTCTGACGCATCCCGCTCCCGGGCCGGGGCACCCGGAATGCCTGGACCGCCCAGCCGTTCAGCTTGTCTCTGCGCCGCCTGCCAGCGGAGCCCTCCAGATGCCGGCCGGCGCCACAGCGCTGGTACTGCACCGTCGCTGTGGATGGTCAGGGGCAGTGGGTTCCGCTGTAAAGCAGACGCGGCTGCGAACGCCAATGGCGGGCGCGTTCGCGTCGGCCAAGACCCTTCGGAGACGCATCCACGTTTATTCACAGGGTTCCCACAAGGCCGCCGCAAATTGTGGACAACGCCGGCAACCAGAATGGCGCCTTTGCTTTCCACCGCGACCCGAATGGGTCGGCGAGTTGGCCTCCTTGCGACACCGTCGCCGCAAGATGCTGCCCTCCTGCCGGTACCGGCCCGAACCGAAAACACTTCCGGCAGAGTGAGCGAATTGGCTGGTGACCAGGATGTGGCCATGGGCCTCGGCCGCGACGCCGGCGCACTGGGCACCTGATGGCTCGCCGCGGGCAAACAGTGTCGATGCCCCCGGCAATAACACCAGCAGTCGCTGGCGCCGTGCATCGCCTCATTCGTAAGTGAGCTGTGGGGCGATGGGACGCCGGGCGAGCCAGCGGGCGGGGACGCTGACGATCCCGGCGAACGCCACGGGGACCGCCGCCAGGAGGGCGAGCAGCGCCGTCCACGACACCTCGACGCGGGGGAGGTCCCCTCCCGCTATGAGCCGCCACAGGCCGAGGCCCAGCGGAATGCCGACGCCGATGGCGAGGGCGCAGGCCCGAGCTGCGACACAACGAGCGTCGCCGCGGTCTGGCAGGGAGTGGCCCCGATCGCGCGCATCACGGCATGCGACACACGTCAGAGCCGGAACTTGACGCTGGGGAGCCCGCGGGCTGTTTCGGGGGCTGCGGCGCGGGCTCCGCGGCCACGCGGGAGTTGGAGTGCGCGTGGCCATGGCGACAGCCGCAAGCCGGCGCGACCGTCATGACCCATGCCGCCGGGAGCCCATCTCCTGTTACACGCCAGGCTCGTGCTGCGGCGGCCAGGGCCAACGGTGATGGGCGGCCCCAGGCGACCTTGGCCGACAGTCCGCTGATTTACCCGCTCGCCTCAAAGGTCTCCATGTCCGTGACCGCCGCGTCCATGGCCTTGCTCCCTGCTTCGAGCTTCTTGGCTGCTGCCTTGATCTCGCTGGCTGCGGTTTGCATGTCGCCGTTTCGCGCGGCCTTCACGGCATCCACTGCGCCCTGTGCGCCCTTCTTAAAGCCGGCCATCGCAGCCTTGTGATCGGTCCTGAGGCCGGGCACGCACGATGGTGGCGGGTTGGCCTGCCCCCTCTTGGCGGCCGCCAGCAGTGAGGCTGCGGCTGTCTTGAGCCGCGCCACGTCCGCATCGGACAGCACCCCGAGCGAAGCACCGACAGCCGAGGTCTCGAAATCGGTGACGGCACCGGTGAGGGCCGGGATGTCTGCGATGCCGCCGCCATCGCGCCAGGTGGTGAACTGGCTCATGCAGGTGGACGTCCCGGACGCAGACGCCTCAGCCGCCGCCGTAGGGGTTGGCGTCGCGGCCGGTTGCTGACCGCTCTTGCCGCCGCAGGCGGCCAGCAGCATGACGGCTGTCATCCCTGCCGCAGCCACCCACCCGGTCGCAGCTGCCTGGTTTCTCCCCGCTCGCACCCGCCGATGCCAAAACCCAGTCATGGCAATCCTCCGGTAAAGGAACGGCGGGGAGATGGTAAAGCATGGCACAGCTTGCCGACTCTCGCTATCGCTGGACGCGGCCCGCACCACGTCCCCGGGCACGTGCCTCGGCGAACGTGGTGCGGGCCGCCCCGCCATCCCGCGGGAACGGCAGGCACCTGAGCTAACCGCAGCACCCACACGTGAACGTCCCGGCGGCCCTCACGTGCACTTTCATGGCGTCAGCGCCGAGGACGTCGCCGCCGTCATCGAGCGCCACCGCCACCACGGGTAAACCGGCCGCGCCGTCCGCGCGTCCCATAACAACTGCAGATGGCGGGGAGCCCGTGACCGGTCGGGGGGCCGGCTGCACTGGCTCCCCAGGCCACGCGGAGGGGGCATCAACCGCGCGGCCAACCCCGCGGC
The DNA here is from genome assembly GCA_036824445.1 of Streptosporangiaceae bacterium. Classification (GTDB taxonomy): domain Bacteria; phylum Actinomycetota; class Actinomycetes; order Streptosporangiales; family Streptosporangiaceae; genus UBA9676. The sequence goes on from DAITAE010000010.1 coordinate 19,719, forward strand.
CAGCGCGCTCCGCGCCCGCGGGCCGTCCTAAACGGAACCAACGGGAAGCCCCATTGCCTTACACACCGCGTCATCTCGAGCAGCCGCCCCTGCGTCCCCCACGTATGGCCCGGGTAAGACAATTGAGCCGCCCCCCGTCGTGGTGGCTGGCGCGCGCCGGGTGGGCCCTGGTGGCCGCCGCCGCGATCGTGGGCGGGCTGTGGCTGATGTTCTCGTACGCCGGCGTCCAGGGCGGCTGACCGCGTGACCCTATCCACGGAGTAGCAACGGGCCGCTTGCCCCAGCCGCTCACCGGACACCCACGATCGCGCCCTCGACGTCGCGGCGCACGACGCCCCGTATAGGCAAGAATCAACCATGATGGCCATTCCATACAGCCTCACGTGGCGAGGTCCGACCGGCCAGGGGAGAATCATGGATTACACGGCATTGATCTCGGGCTTGATCGGGGCGCTGATCGGTGCCTCCGCCAGCCTGGGGGGCCTGTGGCTGCAAAATGTTTACCAGAATCGGCGAGAGTCCACCCGGCTTCTCTACGACACCGCTTACAAGGACTACGAACTCCGGATCGAGCACCGAGAACAGAACATCGCGCCCTTCCCCGTGCTTCTTGACTACCACCAGCAGATGACGAGCCTCGTCCACAAGGGCGAGCTCACGCCCGACTTGGTAACGAAGATATTCATCAGGCAGGGAGCCATGGAGGCTGCCGTTCTAAAGGCCCTCCGAGAACCGGCCAGCCAGCCCGAGAGCCAGACGTGACGACCGCGCCACCACCGGGTCACATGATCTACGAGGCCTCGCTTGTGGGATCCAGGGGCTCGCGCGGCGTGTTTGAGGCCACCAGCCCGGCATGCCGTCGATGACACTCCCGCGAGTGCTCTGGCGGAACAGGAACGGAATACCAGCGCCCTGTGAACGCGGATAGGCAGGTCAAGGCTAGGGCGGCGGGCGAGTCGGCCTGTAGGCCGGGTTCTGTCACCCCCGGGTTCCTGACCTGCCACTACTCCCCCGGCAGGTCACCTGACCTGCGCAAACACTACGGGAGGCTACGGGGCCATACGGCCCGGTTCGGGACTTGATGTGCGCCAGATGTGCGCCATGGCTCAGCCCCGACAGCCGCTATCTGCTGGCGTCCAGAGGTGGTGTGACCGTCTCGGCGTGG
>DAITAE010000346.1:0-5493 GCA_036824445.1 Streptosporangiaceae bacterium
GTGAGCGGGATCGCCGGCAAGGTCGCCCTGGTGACCGGCGCCGCGGGCGGCCTCGGCTCGGTGACCGCCGCCGCGCTGGCCGGCCGCGGCGCCCGGGTGCTGCTGCTGGATCTTCCGGACAGCCCGGGGGAGCGGGTCGCCACCGGGATCGACGCGGCGCCCGGCCCGGGATCCGCCCGGTTCGTTCCCGGTGATCTCGGCGACCTCGACGCGGCACGTGCCCTCGTTACCGGGCTCGCCGCCGAGCACGGCGGGATCGACATCCTGGTCAACAACGCCGCTGTCTACCCCAGCAAGCCGTTCGCCGACTACACGACGCGGGAATGGCAGCGGGTCCAGCGGGTCAACGCCGACGCCGCGTTCGTGTGTGCCCAGGCGGTGCTGCCCGGCATGCGGGAGGCCGGATACGGGCGCATCGTCAACATCGCGAGCATCACGTTCTTCGGCGGCTGGGACCTGCTCGCGCCGTACGTGACGTCCAAGGGGGCGCTGGTCGGGCTCACGCGCGCGCTCGCGCGGGAACTCGGCCCGCACGGGATCACCGTCAACGCCATCGCGCCAGGTGCCTTTCCCACCGCTGCCGAGGAGATTCACCCCGACCGCGAGGCATACCAGCGGTTCGTCGTCGAGCACCAGTCGGTGAAACGGCGCGGCAGGCCCGAGGACGTCGCGGCGGCCGTCCTGTTCTTCGCGGGGGAGCAGAGCGGGTTCATCACCGGGCAGCTGATCGCCGTGGACGGCGGCTGGATCATGCACTGACGGAACCGCCAGACGGCGGCCGGCGGCGGCCCGCTCGGTCGCCGAGCCAGGCTGACAGGAAGGGAGCGGCAGTGGGCGTGCTCGACGGCTACCGGGTGCTGGACCTGTCCATCGCGATGTCCGGCCCGTTCGCGGCGATGCGGCTGGGTGACCTCGGCGCCGACGTCATCAAGGTGGAGCCGGTCGGCGGCGAATGGCAGCGTCACGTGTCGGCCGGCGGCGCGCGGGGGAACCGGGTCAACGTCTCGTTCCTGTCGCTCAACCGGAACAAGCGGAGCCTCGCGGTCAACCTCAAATCCGCTGAGGGCCGGCGCCTGGTACATGCGCTGGCCACGACCGCGGACGTGGTTCTCCAGAATTACCGGCCCGGAGTCGCCGCCCGCCTCGGCATGGACTACGAGACGGTGCGCGGCATCAACCCCCGGATCGTCTACATCTCCATCTCCGGGTACGGCGAGACCGGGCCGTACGCCGGCCGGGCCGGCCAGGACCTCATCCTGCAAGGGATGTCCGGCGCCATGTTCTCCGCGGGCCGGCAGGCCGACCCGCCGCAGCCGTCCCCGATGTATGTCGTCGACGCGGTCACCGCGTACACCGCGTTCGAAGCCGCGCTAGCCGGGCTGCTGCACCGTGAGCGCACCGGCGAGGGCCAGCTGGTCGAGGTCAACATGCTCGACGCCATCCTGACGCTGCAGATGCAGGAGATGAGTGTCTTCACCGTCGGCGGCCTGGCGCAGCGGCGCTCGGCCGAGCCCCACGCGCACTGCTTCATCCGCGCGCCGTACAGCGCGTTCGCGACCGCGGACGGGTACCTGGTGCTGGCCTTTCCCCCGCTGGCGAGGCTCGGCGAGGTGCTCGCCATTCCCGAGCTGGCCGGGATGGACGACGAGGTGGACGGGCACGCGCGGCGGGACGAGATTCACGCCCTGGTGGCCGCCAGGCTGCTCGAGGCGCCCGCCCGCGAGTGGCTCGCGCTGTTCGCCGAGCACGACATCTGGGCGGGGCCGGTGTACGCGTACCCGGACGTGGTGAACGACCCGCAGGTGCGGCACAACGGCTCCCTCGTCAGCTACCGCCATCCCACCGAAGGCGAGGTGACCACCCCGGGGTTCGCGATCCGGTTCACCAGGTCGCCGTCGTCCGTCCGCCAGGGCGCGCCCCTGGCCGGCGAGCATACCCGCGAGATCCTGGCCGAGCTCGGCGTCAGCGAACAGCAGGTGGACGACCTCCTCGCCGCCGGGGTGGTCGGCGCGGAGCAGCCGTGACCCGGTCCGCCCGGGCCCTGCGCGGGATCACGTGGGACCACCCGCGGGGCTATGCCGCGCTTGCCGAGCTGGAGCGGCTCGATGCCGCGGCGGACACCCGGTACGGCGCCGTGCCCGCGCCACTGACCTGGGAACGCCAGCCGCTCTCCGGGTTCGAGTCGCGGCCGGTCGCGGACCTGGCCCTGCGGTACGACGTGCTCGTCATCGACCACCCAGGGCTTGGGAACGCCAGCTCCGCACTGCACCCGCTCGACGAGTTGTTCAGCCCGCCCGAACTCGGTGCGTGGGCGGCCGCGGCCGTGGGGCCCTCGTTCGGCTCCTACCGCTACGCGGGCCATCAGTGGGCGCTTCCGCTGGACGCCGCCACCCAGATCTGTGTGGTGCGGCCGGACCTGATGGGCGGCCGGCAACCCCCCGCGACCTGGCACGAGGTGGCCAGTCTCGCCCGCGAGATCCCGATTGCGCTCGTGCTCGGTGGCCCGCACGCGCTGCTCACGGTGCTCGCGGTCTGCGCCGCGCAGGGAACGCCGCCGGTGGCCGAGGCGAGCGACGGCTCGCCCGCGGGAGGTTTCGCCGAGGACGCCGCGGCGCGCGACGCGGTGCTGACCGCGCTCGAGCTGCTGGCCGGCGTTCACGCCGACGCCCGCCAGGACCTTGCGGCCGGCGGCCCCATCGATGTGCTCGAGGCGATGGCGGCCGGGGATGCGGCCGCCTGCTGCCCGCTCGTCTATGGCTATGTCACCTACAGCGAACCGGGCCGGCGCCCGCATCGCCTGGCTCCTTGCCGCGCGCCGGCCTGGGAGCCGGGCGGCCGCCCGGGCAGCGTGCTCGGCGGAACCGGCGTCGCCGTCTCCCGCCGCGTCACCGGCGAGGACATCACGGCCGCGCGTGCGCACCTGCGGCGGCTGCTGGCCGAGCCGGTACAGGCCGGACTGGTGCCGCGGGCGGGCGGCCAGGCTGCGCTTCGTGCGGTGTGGGAGTCAGACGCCGTCAACGCCGGCTGCGGGCACTTCTACCGGCTGACCCGGGCGACACTCGACCGGGCGTGGGTGCGGCCCCGGTTCCCCGGCTGGATCGCCTTCCAGGATCAGGGCTCGGCCATCGTACGCGAGGGACTGCGGGGCCGCGCCGCGCCCGGGGAGATCCTGCGCGAGCTGCGGGCGGCGTTCCGTGCCCACTGCCTCGCCACCGGCCCGCCGGGACCTGAGCAGAGCACAGCGCCGGAACGGCCGGGTGCTGGTGATTGGAGATCGTGAGGTGACAGCCGTGGAGGAAGACTTCCGGGACGTCCTGTTCGACGTCGCCGGGCCGGTGGCGACGCTGGTCCTGAACCGGCCCGGGAAGCTCAACGCCGTCACGCCGCGGATGACCGACGCGGTCCGCGGGTACGCGAGCCGCGTCAACGCCGACGGCGGGATCAGGGCGGTGGTGCTCACCGGCGCCGGGGAAAGGGCGTTCTGCGCCGGCAGCGACGTCAGCGAGCTGGATGCCTACGGCACGGCGTGGGAGTTCCGTGGCCGGCCGGACTACTGCGACGCGGTGCGGTCGATCCGCAAGCCGGTCATCGCCGCGGTGAACGGCTACGCCTATGGCGGCGGCCTCGAACTGGCGATGTCCGCGGACATCAGGCTCGCGTCGAGCAATGCGATGTTCGCCGCGCCCGAGATCAAGCTCGGCTGGATCGGCGGCGGGGGAGTGTCCACCTTCCTCGCGCACAGCGCCGGGCCATCCAACGCCGCGCTCATGCTCTACACGGGCGACCCGGTGGATGCGGCCACCGCCCTGTCGTGGGGCCTGGTGAGCCGCGTGCTCGAGCCGCATGACCTGCTGCCCGCGGCCCGCGAGCTCGCCGGCCGGATCGCGCAACGGCCGCCGATCGCCGCCCAGACCGCGAAGCTCAACCTGCGCGCCGCCTACGCCATGCCGCTGGAAAGCGCCATCCAGTACGAACGTGACCTGCAGACCATTTGCTTCGCCACCGAGGACGCCGCCGAAGGCCGCAGCGCCTTCACGCAGAAGCGCCCGCCCCGGTTTCACGGGCGGTGAGAGATGATCGACCAGGGTCAACCACGAGAAGGGGGACGGCCATGGCGGACCTGCACGGTGCCTGCGGGAAAGCGATCTACGACGCCGTCACCACGTAGGCGGCGCGCGCTGAGGGGGGCCGCGTCAGGTTCGGATCGGTGATGAAGCAGCCGCCCGGCGGCGGCCTTCCTCGATCCACTGCGGAAGCGCGCCGAGGTCGGCGCCCGCGTCGATGCAGAGCTGGGCGGCCCGCAGGTACCGTGCCTCGTCCCGGTCGCCCTCATGGGCCCCGATGGCAAGGCCGGCGCTTTCCGCGAGCAGGTCGGCCCGGCCCCTGGCGACCTGGCTCAGCGTTGCGGCCGCTTCCTGCTGTTCAGCGCCGGTGACTGGCCGGCCACCGGCGAGGCGGCGTGCCACGCCGGTGATCTCAGCGAGGAGGGCCCGGTCCCGTTTCGACGACGCCATGGAAACCATGTTAGAAGATGTATTCGATAAATATCAAGAAGCTGGCACTATGTAGTCAGCAGATTCACGGGGTGGTCAGCCGGTCGCGGGGCGGCCCACGGGGCCCTGGCCGCCGTTGGCGGCCAGGTGCGCGATGGCGTAGGCGGCCAGCGGGCCGGTGCAGTTCGCGGCGAGATGCAGCAGCACGGGTGCGGCCAGGCTGCCCGAGCGTATCCGCAGCCAGGACAGGAGCACCCCACCGGCCGCCGTCGCCGCGACGCCCGCGGTGACGGCCGCGACGGTCTTCCCTGGGCTGGCCGCCAGCTTGTTGGCCCGAAGGGCCCCGATGGTGGGGCGGATGTGCCAAACGCCGAACACGCCGCTGGCCACCGCGACCGCGGTGCCGCACGGCATGACCCGGCGCAGCGCCGCCAGCAGCACACCGCGGAAGGCGGCTTCCTCCCACAGCACGGTGCCGACCGGGATCCGCACCATGACCTGGTAGGCGACCTCGCGTCCGGTCAGGCCCGTGATCCGCTCGTCCCTCAGGACCGGGCGCGCCGCCGGGACGACGGCGATGGCCAGCCACCCGCCGGCCGTGGCGGCGGCGAGCCGGGAGCCGAGCCGCAGGCCCGGCCGCAGCTCCGCGCGCCCGAGGCCCATGTCGGTGGCGGTCAGGCCGCTCGCGGCGGCCGCCGCCAGCGCGGCGCCGGTGGCGCACGCGTTGAGCACCGGGTACCACCGGCGATGCCACGGCCGCATGCCGGCGACGTTGTTGTACGCGGCGAGGACGGCACACGACGCGATCGCGAACACGACGTCACCCCGCCGGCGGGATCCCGGGCCCGCCGCCTGCCTGTGGCCCACGCGTCAGCCGCCGGGATGGACGAGGCCGGTCTCGTAGGCGAAGACGACAGCCTGGGTGCGGTCGCGCAGGCCGAGCTTCATCAAGATGCGGCTCACGTGGGTTTTCACCGTTTGTTCCGCGACGACCAGGAAG
>DAITAE010000347.1:0-5461 GCA_036824445.1 Streptosporangiaceae bacterium
CGTACGCGTGGCCCTCGGGCACCTTGAAGACCTTGGGCAGGCGGGCGCTGAGCGGCCCGGGCGGCAGTGCGGCCAGCCGGCTGGCGCATGCGTCCGCCAGATCCAGCGACGCTCCGATCTGGCCCAGCAGGCACTCGAACCTGGCCAGGCAGTCGCCTTCGGTCCTGGTTACGACGCGCAGCACGCCCGCGAGCTCGCCATAGGCGAGGTAGGGCTCATCGCGCCGCAGGTCGAAGCCGACCCCGCAGGCGCGGGCGGCCGGCCCGCTCACCCCGTACTGGCGCACCTGCTCGCCGGTGACCGTCCCCACGCCGCGCGTGCGCCGGCGGAAGCCCTCGTGCCCGGCGACCACCGCGCCGACGACCGGCAGGTCGGAGCGCACCTGGCCGACCGCGGCGTGCACGCGGCCGAGCCAGCCCGCGGGCAGCTCCGCCACCAGGCCCCCGACCCGGTTGAACATGTAGTGCATCCGGCCGCCCGAGATCTCCTCCATGACTGCCTGGACGCGCTCCCGCGCGTCGAACGCGGCGCGAGCGGCCGCCTCGGGGCTGGCGCCGTCGGCCGGCGCGGCGCCGGCCGCGATCTCCGGTGGGTAGACGCTGAGGAAGGCCAGGTGGCTGAGGACGCGGTTCAGCTCGGCGAGCAGCGTGCGCGCCCACACCCCACGCGGCGGCACCTCGATCCCGGCCAGCCGCTCGGCCGCGAGGACCACGCCCAGCTCGCTGGAGAACGCGCTGAGCCAGTCATGGCGGTTGGCCAGCACGATGATCTGCCGGTAGTCCCGCGCCTCGAACAGCTTCTCTGCGCCGCGGTGCACGTACCCGATCACCGGCTCCGCCGCGGTGATCCGGTCCCTGTCCAGGGTGAGGCTGAGCCGGAGCATGCCGTGGCCGGACGGGTGCCCCGGACCGAGGTTGATGAGCAGGCGCTCCGGCGACGGGCCGGCCGCCGCGCCAGGGCTGCCGGTGGCCGCCGGCGTCCACGCGCCGGTGACCGCGTCCGCGTGGCGCTGCGCCATGGCGTCCATGAGATCACCTGCCAGGCCGGCCCGCCACCTGGGCAGGGGGGCGGCCGCCGATCCGTTAAGCAGGAAGACCGCCGAGGCCCGTCAGCGGTGCCGGGATGTCGAGTCCCACCGCCTGGACCAGCCAGCCGAACCCGCCGAGCCCCTGCGCGTCGATCAGTTCGGCCTCCCCGGACGCCCGGCTCAGCGCGCGTGCGTAACCCAGCGGGTCGCTTCCCGCCTGCGCCACCGGGGGCCGTCGGCCGGTCACCCCCAGCGCCCGCAGCGCCTGGCGCTGCGTGGTGAGCACGGTCGCGGTCGCCCGTGCCGCCCGCCCCGCGGCCGCACATGCGTCCAGCGCGACGTGCGCGGTGATGTCGCGCGACCCGTCGGGGATGGCGCGCACCGCACGGCCGTCCCGGTATCCGGCGATGGTGCCCTGCCGGGGCCGGCCCGCCCGCTCGTGACCGTAGTCGGCGGCGACGGCGAGGCCGCGTGTGATCCTGCGCACGACCCCGGCCCACGCCTGGCACCGCGTCCGGCCCAGCTCGGCGCGGTCGCCCGGCGTGTGCAGCGGCCACCACGCGCGCGACCATGCCAGGTCGGCCGGCGAGGGCGGCGGCCCGGGCCGTTCCTCGCCGCTTCCGGTCTCCACCAGCACCAGGCGCGGCCCGCCCGGCGTGAGCTCCGCCACGTCAAGGGGGATGTTGTCCAGCCACTCACTGGCGATCACCAGCCCGGTGATGGCCGCGGGCGGCGACGCCCGCCAGCGGATGCGCGGGTCGAGCCCGTCCGGGCGGGGGGTGATCTCCACCGCCCGGGCGGCGATCCGCGCGGCCAGGCGGCGATCCGGGCCGGTCTGGTCAGCCTGGTCGAGCAGCTGCCCGAGCAGCTCACCCCGGCCTGCGCCGACGTCGACCAGGTCGAGGCGTCGGGGATAGCCGAGTGCGGCGTCGACCTCACGCAGCAGGGCCAGCATCACCCCGGCGTAGGCGGACGAGACATGCGCGGAGGTGCGGAAATGCCGTGACGGCGGCTCCCCTCTCGCGTAGAAGCCAGCCGGGCCGTACAGCGCGGTCCGCATGGCCTCACGCCAGGTCATCCACACCCAGCCGACTCTAATCACCGCCCGGCCTCCGGGTCGCCCGGCGTGGTTATGCTGATCAGTGCCGTTCGATACCCGGAGGGACGCCGACGCGATGCCGAACCCGGCGGGACCGCCGACCGCAGCTCATCCCGCGCGGCTCCGGGTGGGCATCATCGGGGTCGGGCGGGTCGGCGCGACCCTCGGTGCCGTGCTCGGCCGGGCCGGCCACCACCTGACCGGCGCGTCCGCGGTCTCCGAGGCCTCGCTGCAGCGGGCCGCGCTGATGCTGCCCGGCGTCCCGGTCAAGCAGCCGCAAGAGGTGCTCGCCGCGGCCGACCTTGTGCTGCTCACCGTCCCGGACGACGTCCTGCCCGGCCTGGTGGCGGGCCTGAGCGCGACCGGCACGCCGCTGGAGGGCCGGCTCGTCGCGCACACCAGCGGCAGCCACGGCATCGCGGTGCTCGCCCCCGCCACCCGCCTTGGCGCCCTGCCACTGGCCCTGCATCCGGTCATGACCTTCACGGGCCGCCCCGATGACGTGGACCGGCTGGCCGGCGTCTGTTTCGGCGTGACCGCACCCGAGTCGCTCCGGCTGGTCGCGGAGGCGCTGGTGATCGAGATGGGCGGCGAGCCCGTGTTCATCGATGAGGCGAGCCGGGGGCTCTATCACGCGGCACTCGCCAGCGCAGCCAACCACCTCGTCACGCTGGTGGTCCAGGCGGCGGAGCTGCTGGGCGTCGCCGGCGTGCCGGATCCGGCCCGGATGCTCGCGCCGCTGCTGTCGGCGGCGCTCGACAACGCGCTGCGGCTGGGGGACGCGGGGCTCACCGGGCCGGTGGCCCGCGCCGACGCCGAGACCGTCGCCGGCCACCTGGACGCGCTGCGCGAGGTGTCGCCGGAGGCGTTGCGGGCCTACGTCGCGCTGGCACGGCTGACCGCCGACCGCGCGCTCGCGGCGGGCATCCTTGCCCCGCCCGCGGCGCAGCGCCTCCTCGACGTGCTGGCCGGTGCGCCCGGCGCCCCGCGATGATCCCGATCCTGGCCCGGACCAGGCTCGGCCTGGCCGCCGCCCGCCACGCCCTGCCCGCACCGGTGGTGCTGGTGCCCACCATGGGTGCGCTCCACGACGGCCACCGCGCGCTGCTCCGCCGTGCGCGCGAGATATCCCGGCCAAACGGATCGGTCGTGGTGTCCGTGTTCGTCAACCCGCTCCAGTTCGGGCCGGGTGAGGACCTTGACCGCTACCCGCGCAGCCTGGACGACGACATGAAGATCTGCGGCGCGGAGGGCGTGAGCGTGGTGTTCGCCCCCGGCGCCGCCCAGATGTATCGCCAGGAGCAGCTGATCACCATCGACCCGGGGCCGATGGGGCAGGTGCTCGAGGGAGCCTCCCGGCCCGGGTTCTTCACCGGGGTGCTCACGGTGGTGCTCAAGCTGTTCCAGCTCGTCCAGCCGGACGTGGCGGTGTTCGGGGAGAAGGACGCCCAGCAGCTTGCCCTGGTCCGGCGGATGACCGCGGATCTCGATCTCGGGGTCGGGATCGCCAGCGTGCCCACCGTGCGCGACCCGGACGGCCTGGCCGTCTCCAGCCGGAACAGCTACCTGTCGGCGGCCGAGCGCGCCACCGCGCTCGCCCTGCCCGGTGCGCTGCGGGCCGGGCGGGAGGCGCAGGAGGCCGGGCCGGAGGCGGTGCTGAAGGCGGCGGGCGCGATCCTGGATGAGGCGGCGACGGCGGAACCGCCGCTGGTCACCGACTACCTGGCACTCGTCGACCCGGGCACCTTCGTGCCGGTGACGGCCGGGTACACGGGCGACGCGCTGCTGCTGGCGGCGGCCAGATCGGGGCCGACCCGGCTGATCGACAACGTGCCCCTGATCCTGGGAGCCCAGAGTGAACCGCGGGAAGGCCATGCTGCTGACGATTGACGTGGGAAACACCAACACCGTGCTCGGCGTGTTCGAGGGCGAGCAGGTGATCGAGCACTGGCGCATCGCCACCGACCCCGTGCGCACCGCCGACGAGCTCGCCGTGGTGTTGCAAGGCCTGCTCGCCCAGAGCGCCGTGCTGAAAGATCCCGACATCACCGGGATCGCGTTGTGCTCGACGGTGCCTTCGGTGCTGCACGAGATGCGCGAGATGTTCCAGCGCTACTACGGCGACGTTACCTCGCTGATCATCGAGCCGGGGGTGCGCACCGGTGTCTCGGTCCGGATGGACAACCCGAAAGAGGTGGGCAGCGACCGGATCATGAACACCGTCGCCGCGGTCCATCTGTACGGCGGCCCGGCGGTGGTGGTGGATTTCGGCACGTCGACCAACTTCGACGCGGTGAGCGCCAAGGGTGAGTTCGTCGGCGGGGCGCTCGCGCCGGGGATCGAGATCTCCGTGGACGCCCTCTCCAGGCGCGCCGCCCAGTTGCTGAAGGTGGAGCTCGCCCGCCCGGAGCACGTGATCGGCAAGAACACGGTGGAGGCGTTGCAATCGGGCATCATCTTCGGGTTCGCCGGCCAGGTCGAGGGCATCGCGACGCGCATGAGGCGCGAACTAGTCCCCGGCGACCCCGGCTCGGTGACCGTCATCGCCACCGGCGGGCTCGCCCCGCTGGTCCTTGATGAGATCAGCGTGATCGACGCGCACGAGCCCTGGCTGACGCTGATCGGGCTGCGGCTCGTCTACGAGCGGAAAATCACGAAGGCCGAGTGATATCCAGCCCCTCGTGACTGGCCTACAGTCGTGATCATGACTTCGCTGTAGCCAGGTGTGCACCGAGGTCATGATCACGACTCTGAAAGTCCGGCCGCAGCGGCCACGGAAAGAGGAGGGGCGACATGGCTACTCAGCAACCACAGCAGTCCCAGTACCCGGTCCGGTTCTCCGTTGACTACCCGGATCGTGACCTCAACCGGCTGACCACCGCATTCCGCATCTTCACGATCATCCCTATCGCCATCGTGATCGGCACCGTATCCGGTGGCACCTGGCAATACTCGTACCCGAACGGGAGCACTGCCGTCGTCGCCTCGGCCGGCGGCCTGCTCTTCATCGGGCCGCTGCTCATCATCCTGTTTCGCCAGAAGTACCCGCGCTGGTGGTTCGACTGGAACCTCGAACTGCAGCGCTTCAGCAACCGTGTGGGCATCTATCTCGCGCTGATGGACGACAAGTACCCCTCCACCGACGAGCACCAGTCGGTTCACCTGGAGTACCAGTACCCGGACGCGGCACGTGACCTGAACCGGTGGCTCCCCTTGGTGAAATGGCTGCTGGCGATCCCGCACTACATCGTGCTCTTCTTCCTCGACATCGCCGTCGTGGTCGTTGTGATCGTGACCTGGTTCGGAATCCTGTTCACCGGCCGCTACCCCCGCGC
>DAITAE010000348.1:0-5460 GCA_036824445.1 Streptosporangiaceae bacterium
GCAGGTAGGCGGCGCCCATGTCCCCGCCGGACAGGCCCACCTTGGTGAACAGGAACGCGAACCGTGCCGCCGGGGTCGCCACGCGGAAGTCCGCCGCGAGTGCGATCACCGCGCCGGCCCCGGCGGCCATCCCGTGCACCACCGCGATGATGGGGATGGGGCACTCCCGCATGCCCCGGATGACCTCGCCGCTCATCCGGGTGAACGCGAGCAGCTCGTCGTGCCCCATCCGCAGCGTGGCCCCGATGATCTCGTTGACATCACCGCCGGAGGAGAAAGCCCGCCCGGCGCCCCGCACCACCAGCACCCGGACGTCGCCCCGGTGCGGGAGCTGCGCCAGCAGGTCGCGCAGGTCGGCGTAGGCCTCGAAGGTGAGGGCGTTGAGCTTGCCCGGCCGGTCGAGCGTCACCGTCGCGATCCCGCCGGAGCTCTCGAAGCGGAAGTGCTGCCACTGCTGCGTCGGCGGAACCGATCCGCGGAACGGGCTCACGGGGCCACCTTAGCCGGGGCGGTCGGCGATGTCGCGATTCGTTGACTGCCGTCAGGAAGGGTGAATACTGGTGCTACCCCGCTACAAGCTGGCGGCTTCACGAGGGGGTGGTGGCGATGCAGCTTTCGCCTTCCGCGCACATCGATACCTTCTGCCGGGACAACCTGCCGCCGGGGGATCAATGGCCGGAGCTGCGTTTCGATCTTCCCGAGCTCCGTTACCCGGACCGGCTCAACTGCGGTGAAGCCCTGCTGGACGCCGCCGTGGCCCGCCTCGGCGCCGACCGCCCCTGCCTGCTCACCCCCACCGGGACCTGGACTTACGGGGAACTGCTCCGCCGGGCGAACCAGGCCGCCCAGGTGTTCACCGCCGATTTCGGCCTCGTGCCCGGGAACCGGGTCCTGCTCCGTGGCCCGAACAATCCCTGGCTGGTCGCCGCCTGGTTCGGCGTGCTCAAGGCCGGGGGAGTGGCGGTCACCACCATGCCCCTGCTCCGCTCGAGGGAAATCACCGCGCTGACCGACCTCACACGCCCGGACCTCGCGGTCTGCGATCACCGCTTCGCCGACGAGCTGGCCACGGCCGTGCCCGGCCTGCCGACCGTGTTGTACGGCGGCACCGAGCTCCCCGACGGCGCGGGCGACGACCTGGCGAGCCGCTGCGCAGCCAGAAGCGGCAGCTTCCAGGCGGTGGCCACCGCCGCCGACGATGTCGCCCTGCTCGCCCCCACGTCGGGCACCACCGGGAAGCCCAAGGCGACCATGCACTTCCACCGGGATCTGCTGGCCATCAACGACACGTTTGGCCGCCACGGGCTGGCGGCCAGCCCGGATGATGTCTTCGCCGGCACGCCGCCGCTGGGCTTCACCTTCGGGCTGGGCGGGCTGGTCGTGTTCCCGTTCAGCCTGGGAGCCTGTTCGCTGCTGCTGGAGCGGGTCACACCGGGCGAGCTCGCGGACGCGATCGCGGAGCACGCGGTGACCGCGCTGTTCACCGCGCCCACGATGTACCGGGCGCTGCTGGCGACCGGCAAGACCGGGGCGCTGACCGGCCTGCGGCGGTGCGTGTCAGCCGGTGAGCACCTGCCCGCCGCGGTGTGGGAGGACTTCCACCGCGCCACCGGAGTCAAGATCATCGACGGGATCGGCGCCACTGAGCTGCTGCACATCTTCATCTCCGCCGCGGGCGACGCCATCCGGCCCGGCGCGACCGGCGTGGCGGTACCCGGCTACGAGGCGGCGGTGTTCGGCGACGACGGGAAGCCGGCGCCCGACGGGACCGCCGGCCACCTTGCCGTGAAGGGGCCCACCGGCTGCCGTTACCTCGCGGACGAGCGGCAGCGCAACTACGTGGTGGACGGCTGGAACCTCACCGGGGACACCTATATCCGGGACGCCGACGGCTACTACTGGTACCAGGCCCGCACCGACGACATGATCATCACCGCTGGCTACAACATCGCCGGGCCCGAGGTGGAGCAGGTCCTGCTCGGCCACCCGGACGTGCTGGAGGCAGGCGTGGTCGGCGCCCCCGATCCCGAGCGGGGAACGATCATCAAGGCGTACGTGGTGCTGCGGGACGGCGTGGCCGGCAGCCCGGCCAAGGCCGCCGAGCTCCAGGCCTTCACCAAGCAGGAGATCGCGCCGTACAAGTACCCGCGAGAGATCGAGTTCCTGACCGCCCTGCCCCGGACGGAGAGCGGGAAGGTGCAGCGCTACCGGCTCCGCCAGCTCGCCGCCACGCAGCGCTGACGGGCCGTTACGCCTTCCGTCCCGCCTGTTCCGCCACCCAGCGCTGTGCCGCCTGCTGGCCGTTCTCGTAGAGCTTCTGGCGCTGATCGGGCGTGAGGTTGAAGTCGGTCGCCTTGATCCCGGCGTTGTCGACGAAGATCGTGCGGGCCGCCTTGTCCGGCGTGATGTAGTAACGGCCGGCGTTGTCGAGCACCGTCTCCAGGCACGCGATCGCCTCGGCAGCGACGTTGTCGGTGCCGTGGCCGCCGCTGATGCTCGTCTGCCGCGCCGACAGCTTGATCCCGATCGTGGGCCAGCGCGACGCGGCGCCGTCCGTCCGGTCGAACACGTCGACCGGGAAGTTGTCCAGCATCCCGCCATCCACCCAGGTGACCCGGCCGGCGGCGGCGGTCACGTCGGCCACGCCCGCGGTCACCGCCGCGGTCCGGACCCGCACCGGCTCGAAGAAGAAGGGGATGGACATCGATGCCCTGACCGCGTCGACGATCCGCTCGCCGTCGGTATCGAGGCCGTACTCGTGGTATTCCCACGGCAGCCGGACCAGTTTGCCCCGTGTGATGTCCGAGACGTGCACGACGAGTGAATAGCGCTGCCGGGCAGTCCAGTTCCGGTCGGCGCTGGTGTCATCCAGCCGCAGGTCGCCGAAATGCGTGACACCGATGTCCTTGAGCACGCTGCCGAGCCAGTCGAGCAGGTAGTCCCCGTCGTACAGGCCCATGTGCAGCAGCAGGTGCTCGGCGTCGGCCAACCCGCCCAGGGCCGCCCGCACCCGGCTCTTGGCCATGAACTGCTCGAATTGCATCGTCTGCAGGTAGTCCCGCAATCCGCTTATCGGCTTCCCGGCCTTGTTCAGCGCCGCGATGATCGCTGCCGCGATCGCACCGGCGCTGGTGCCCGCGACCCGCTGAAACCGGTACCCGGCCTGATCGAGGGCAAGGACGGCGCCGGCCAGGCCGATGCCCTTCACCCCGCCGCCCTCCAGGACCAGATCGGCCGGCTTTCCGGCGCTCCCCACGGGTGCCGCCGCAGGATCGGTCATCGCTCCCTCGATTCGTTATAGATACTGGTCAGCTTGTTCTGGTACCACACGGTGGTCACCACGTAAGCATCCAGCATGCCGATCGCGACATACCCGAAGAGAATGGCGCCTGCCATGACCTTGGCGGCCGAATTCGCGCCCCCGGCCGCAGCGGCTGGCGCCAGGCCCGCAGCGACGCTGTCGATCAATTGGCTGATGGGCGCGCCGAGGCGCGTGAGCTGAACCAGCCCCGCTCCCAGCAGCAGCTTCGTGAGCCAGTCGCTCACTTCGGCGAGATTTGAGCTCGGCGTATACAGATTTGAGCTCGGCGCGGGCAGACCGGATCCTTTGTCACGGCGAAATTGGCCGGTGTCATGGCGAAGCTGGCCGGATGAGACCACCCGTGGGATGCCAAACAGGAAGCCGATGAGACAGCCGCTCAAGAAGGCCGCGATCGCGGTCGACATTGCGATTCCCAGGTAGGACCAGTGCGGCCCGGGGGTGCCAAACGAGTAGATCACGATCCATAGGCTGCCGAACATCGGCACCCCCAGGGCCAGCAAGGCGAGCCAGTTGCCGATGTTGAACAGGCCCTGCCACCAGCGGCGTTTTGGATCGATATTCAGATAGACGTCGTATGGCGCCGTGTCATCAGCGCTGTCGGTGACATTGATCGTGGCCCTGATCGGTCCGTTCTTCGTGGGCACCCCCCGAATCACCGCCTGCTGGCCGCTCCCCGGCAGTACCGCCAGCTCCAGCCCGTCGGGCAACGGCGGGTCGGTGGTCCACTGATAGGGAGGAGTCCCGCCGTCCGCCGTCAGCTTCGTGTAGTACTCATCGCCAACCGTGCCCGGAGGAGGGCTGCCCTCCACTGTTATTGTCATACCGGTCCCCACCCCAGCGGTCGTTTAACGTTCCGACGCCGGACCCAGTGTGGACTGATTCCAGTCAACGGGCAAGGGCCATGCCCGCGATTGGCGCCGCACGCGGCATCCCAGCGAGCCGTGAGGATGTAATGCGCTGGCCGTCTCCATTGCGGTCATCTCCCGTGCCGTCCGGCATATTCTTCAGATGCCGGGATTTGCACGCAGCGGCAGACGGTGCCATGACAGATGGCCTTTCCGGCGGGCATCGATGGCGACCTCGGCGGGCATCGACGGTGATCTCCGGCGGGCCGGAATATCGTGACTACGGCGGGGCCGGCATGGCCGGTGGCCGACGGTGCGGTGCGGCGGCCCGTTCCGACGATCCGCCCGAGGACAGGGAGGTGGCCCATGACGGCGCCCGGAGCGGATGTTCCGGCCATTCTGGCGGGCCGGCCCGCCCTGCTGGACGACGCGTGCCGGCGGGCCCTGGCCTACCTCGGTGGGCTGGGGGAGCGGCGGGTGGCCCCCGCCGCGCAGGCCGTGGCCGCCCTGGGCGGACTCGACTTCGCGCTGCCCGGGCCGGGCCTGGATGCCATGGAAGTGCTCCGCATGCTGGACGAACTCGGCTCGCCCGCCACGGTCGCGAGCGCTGGCCCGAGGTACTTCGGGTTCGTCACCGGCGGGACGCTGCCGGTGGCCCAGGCCGCCGCCTGGCTCGCTGCAGCGTGGGATCAGAACGCGGCCCTGACGGTGATGTCCCCGGCCGCCGCGGCGCTCACCACCGTGGCGCTGCGCTGGGTTGCCGAGCTGCTGGGCCTGCCGCCCGGCACCGCCGGCGGCTTCGTCACCGGCGCCACGATGGCGAACGCCGCCTGCCTGGCGGCGGGCAGGGACGCGGTGCTGGCGAGGCACGGATGGGACGCCGCCGGCCAGGGCCTCGCCGGGGCGCCGCCGGTCACCGTGGTGGTCGGCGCCGAGGTGCATGCGGCCGTCCGCAAGGCGCTCGGCCTGGTCGGCCTCGGCCGTGACCGGGCGGCGGTGCTGCCGGCCGACGGCCAGGGCCGGATCGATCCGTCCGCCCTCCCGGCGCTCAGCGGGCCCGCGCTGGTGTGCCTGCAGGCCGGCAACGTCAACAGCGGCGCCAGCGATCCGTTCGTGCCGCTGATCGGGTGGGCCCGCGAGCACGGTGCCTGGGTCCACGTGGACGGCGCGTTCGGGCTCTGGGCCGCGGCGTCGGCCGCCACGGCCCCGCAGGTGGCGGGCGTGGGCGAGGCCGACTCCTGGGCGACCGACGCGCATAAGTGGCTCAACACGGCCTACGACTGCGGCATCGCC
>DAITAE010000349.1:0-1410 GCA_036824445.1 Streptosporangiaceae bacterium
ACGGGCTGGCGGTCGTAGCGGAACTCGCCGTCGTAGTCGTCCTCGATCACCAGCCCGGCGCTGGCGGTGGCCCACTCGACGATGGCGCGGCGCCGCTGCGGCGCGAGGGTCACGCCGAGCGGGAACTGGTGCGCGGGGGTCAGCACGACCGCGGCCGCCGGTCCCAGGTCATCGGGCATGGCACCGTGGCCGTCGACCGGCAGCGCCAGCAGGCGCAGGCCGTGCGCCTCGGCGATCCGCCGGTAGGCCTGGTGCCCGTAGTGCTCGATGCCGATGGCCGTGGCGCTGCGCGCACGGAGCACCTGGCAAACCAGGGCCAGGCCGTGGGCGAAGCCGGAGCAGACGATGATCCGGTCTCCGGTGACGCTGACGCCACGCACCCGGGCCAGGTAGCCCGCCAGCGCAGTGCGCAGCCGTGGCAGACCGCGCGGGTCCGGGTAGCCCAGCACCTGGTCGGGGGCGGAGCTCAGCGAGGCGCGAGCGGCCGCCAGCCAGGCCCGGCGCGGGAACGTTCCGAGGTCAGGCACACCGGGCCGCAGGTCGTAGCGGGGCGGGGCGACCTCCTCAGGGACCGCCACTGGCGCCGGTTGTGGACGCGGGCGGTGCGGCGTGACCCAGGTTCCGGATCCGGTGCGCGCGGTGAGCCACCCCTCCGCCACAAGCTGGCCATAGGCGTCGGCAACACTGTTGCGGGCGATCCCGAGATCGGCCGCGAGCACGCGGGAGGGGGGCAGTCGGCTGCCTGGGTACAGCCGCCCGTCTCGCACCGCGTCGCGCAGCGCGGTTTCCAGCCCGGCCCGCACACGCGAGGACGGGAGGTCCAGGTGCAGATCGAGCCCAGAATTGGCCCAAGTTTTCTTCATTGATTTGGATCTTATCCTGGGCCGTTTAGCTCCGTAACGTGGTGTCCATGACAGCGATCGACAGCACCACGCAGATCCCGGTGCGCCTCGACTTCGACGCGCACGCCGACGGTTTTGCGCGGGCCATGGCCCATCTCGACCGGGCCGCCACGAAGGAACTCGACCGGGTCGACTTTGACCCTAGGCTGCGCGAACTGGTCCGGATCCGGGCTTCGCAACTCAACGGATGTGCCTACTGCATCGACATGCACACCAAGGACGCCCGAGCGATCGGGGAGACCGAGCAGCGCGTCTACGCGCTGCCGGCCTGGCGGGAGATGCCATTCTTCACCGGCCGTGAGCGCGCGGCACTCGCGTTCACCGAGACCGTGACGCTGCTCGCCGACACGCACGTCCCCGATGACGCCTACCAGGCGGTCGCGGCGGAGTTCAGCCAGGACGAGATCGGGGCGCTGGTCAGCCTGATCGTGGCCATCAACGCCTGGAACACCATCGGCGTCGCCACCCGCGCCTGGGAACCAGGCTCCTACCAGCCCTGATTGAGCGC
>DAITAE010000349.1:1510-5457 GCA_036824445.1 Streptosporangiaceae bacterium
GCCTGCTTGAGCGCAGGGCGAGCCTGCTTGAGCGCAGGGCGAGCCTGCTTGAGCGCAGGGCGAGCCTGCTTGAGCGTCACACCCAGCCTGCTTGAGCGTCACACCGAGCCTGACTAAAGCGCACACCGGCGCCAACTGCCACGCCTACCCCGCCCCTCCTCGCGGCCGATTCGTGATCACGAGATTGGTGGCGTGGCACTACCCATCAGTCATGATCATGGGATTGCTACTGCAAGAACGATAGTGATCCCATGATCACGAATTGGGATGGGGTTCCGGGCCGGGTTCGACGAGGATGACCTCAAGGGTGCGTGGGCCGTGTACGCCCTGCACCCGGTCCAGCTCGATGTCGCTGGTGGCGGACGGGCCACTGATCCAGGTCAGCGGGCGCTCAGGGGTGAGTCGCGTCATGGCCTCTGGGACCAGCGCGACGATCTGCTCGGCCCGCACGATGCACACGTGGTAGTCCGGGACGAGCGACAGCGCGCGCCGTCCCTGGTCCGGCGATCCGTCGAGAACAATCGTCCCCGTCTCGGCGATCGCGACCGCAGCGCCGGTGATCACGCCGTCGACGGCGTCGAGCGCGGCGGGGGAGAGGCCGTCATCGGCGACAATCTCGGTTCCGGCGGGCAGGCCGATCAGGTCGAGTCCGGGGGGGACGACGATCCGCCGGGCCCCACGCCGCCCGAGGGCCTCACCCACCGCCGTCATCACCTCACCGGGCACCGTGCGCCGGACCGTGCAGCCGTAGTCGCGCAACCGCTCGGCCAGCAGTTCGAGCAGCAGCTGGGTGTCGAGGTCGCCCTGGGTTCGGTAGCCGCGGGGCACCCCATCCGCATCACCGTCGCGTGGGGAGGCGGTATCCAGCCCGGTGCTGGCCGGCCCGGTACTGGCTGGCTCGGTACTGGCTGGCCCGGTAGTGGCTGGTCCGGTGCTGGTCGGCGTGGTGCTGGCCGGTGCGGGGCTCCTCAGTGCCAGGCGGATCCGGGCCAGCACCTCATCGCGGGCGGTCGGCATTCCCCCTGCCTCCATCGTGGGCGCTTCGCTTGGTGGTGCCGGAGGCGCGCCTGATGGTGCAGCGGGAGGCTTGTCCTCGGCGCCGGGCCGCCGCTGACGCTGGGTCGTGCCGGAGGCGCGCAAGCGAGCGCTGTGGCCCAGTGCCTGCGGCTGCCGGTCCCCACGTTCGGCGCGCCACCACTGGCGGAACGTCTGGGTGGGCGGCGTCGGCAGGTCGCGTGCCCCGGTCCAGGCCGACAGCGGCCACGGGAGCCGGCGAATGCGGCCCCTACGGCCGAGCACGCGGCCGAGCCGGCTAGCGCTCTGTGCGGCGCTCCATCGCGCCGGGCTGGCCATCACCCAGGACGCGGCTGCCATGGTGATCGCCTCCGGGCTGGCCACCCGGCGCGCCCGCTCAGCCTCCTCGACATGACGGGCGCGCAAGTGGACCAGGATCGTTGGGATGTCGATCTTCACCGGGCAGACGTCGTAACAGGCACCGCACAGCGACGACGCGTACGGCAGGGACGCGTTGTCCTCGACCCCGGTCAGCTGCGGCGACAGCACCGCGCCGATCGGGCCGGGGTAGACCGAGCCGTAGGCATGGCCGCCGGTGCGCTCATAGACCGGGCACACGTTGAGGCACGCTGAGCAGCGGATGCAGTGCAGCGCCTGCCGCCCGGTCTCGTCCGCCAGCGCGGCGGTCCGGCCGTTGTCGAGCAGGACCAGATGGAACTCCTGTGGCCCGTCGCCGGGCGTCACCCCGGTCCACATCGAGGTGTACGGGTTCATCCGCTCGCCGGTGGACGACCGGGGCAGCAGCTGCATGAACACATCCAGGTCACGCCAGGATGGCACGACCTTCTCGATCCCCATGACGGTGATCAGCGTCTCCGGCAGCGTCAGGCACATCCGGCCGTTGCCTTCCGACTCCAGCACGCACAGCGTTCCGGTCTCCCCGACCGCGAAGTTCGCGCCGCTGATGCCGACCCGCGCAGACAGGAAGGCCCGGCGCAGGTGCAGCCGGGCTGCCTCGGTTAGCGCCGCCGGGGTATCGGTCAGCCCAGGATCGACGTCGCGCATCTCGCGCAGGAAGATGTCGCGGATCTCTGCCCGGTTCCGGTGGATCGCGGGCACCAGGATGTGCGACGGCCGGTCATGTCCCAGCTGAACGATGAGCTCCGCCAGATCGGTCTCATAGGCGTGGATGCCGGCTTCGGCGAGGGCATCGTTGAGCCCGATCTCGTCGGTGACGATCGACTTGACCTTGACCACCTCGACCGCCCCGGTGGCCTGGACCAGACCGGTCACGAGGCGGTTGGCCTCGATGGCGTCCCGGGCCCAGTGCACCGTGCCGCCCCGGGCGGTGACCCGGCTTTCCAGCTCCGTGAGGTAGTGGTCGAGGTGCCGCATCGTGTGCGCCTTGATCGCCTGGCCGGCCTCGCGCAGCTCCTCCCAGTCCGGCAGCTCCGCCACCACGGCGGCGCGTTTGGCCCGGATCGTGGCAGTGGCCTTGCCGAGGTTGCGGCGGAGCTGGGTGTCGGCGAGGGCGCGCCGGGCTGCCACCGGGAACGGCTCGTCGCCGCGAAGGTGGCCGACCCCGCGGGGAGCGTTCGGGATGCCGAGGAACGTGCTCACGGCACGGCCTCCCTCGTGGCGCGTCTTGCCGGGGCGCGCCAGGTGCCACGGCGGGGAGGCGGGTCCCCGGCTCGGGGCGGCACCGCGTGCGGTGCCGAGGGTGACGTTGGCATGAGGTATCTCATCTGCCATCCCGGGTGGAGGCGAGGATCTCGGCGAGGTGAATGGTCCGGGTGCCCGCGTTCAGCCGGGACAGGCCGCCGCCGATGTGCATCAGGCAGGAACTGTCGCCCGCGGTGCAGACCTCGGCGCGGGTGGCGAGCACGCCGCGCATCTTGTCGGCGAGCATGGCCGTGGACACGTCGGCGTTCTTTACCGCGAACGTGCCACCGAAACCGCAGCACACCTCGGCGTCCGGCAGTTCGACCAGGTCGAGCCCGTCGACATGGCGCAGCAGCCGGAGCGGGCGGTCGCCGACCCGCAGCAGGCGCAGCGAGTGGCAGGTCGGGTGGTAGGTCACCCGGTGCGGGTAGTAGGCGCCGACCTCCTCCAGCCCCAGCACGTCGACCAGGAACTGGGTCAGCTCGAACGTCCGGGCGGCCACGTCCTCCGCGCGGCGCGCGAGGTCGCTGTCCCCGTAGCGCCTGGCCACCATCGCGTGCTGGTGGTGGACGGAGCCGGTGCACGAGCCGGAGGGCACGACGACCGCCTCGTAGCCGCCGAACACCTCGGCATAGCGGCGGACCAGCGGCAGCGCGTCCCGCAGGTAGCCGGTGTTCACATGCATCTGCCCACAGCACGTCTGGGCCTGCGGGAACTCGACCTGATGACCGAGCCTTTCCAGCAGCCGCACCGTCGCCCGACCCACCTCCGGGAACAAGGTGTCCGCGAGGCAGGTCACGAACAGGGCAACCCTCACGGCCTTACCCTTGCTCCGTCGGTGGCCACCGGTCCTGTCGGCGTCGCTTGCGATGCCGTCGGTCTGTCCCGCGGCAGTTGCGGGCAGCCGTATCCGGCACACGTATCCCGGTCTGTGATCATGACATTGGCGTAGTCAGGTGTGGGCGGATTCAGCCGATCGTTATTACAGGGTCTGGCTGCGACAGTAGCTGGTAAAGGGTACGGGGCGGGGTGCGCCGCCTTCGATACCGTCTGTAGGAGTATCCGGGAGTGGTCCAGCCGCAGGATTGCGGCTGGACTAGCTGCCGCCGGGGGCGATGTCGAAGGGGCGGAGATACGGGCCGGGGCGGTAGCGCAGGAACGCCGGCGGGGTCGGCACGACGGCGTTTCCCACCTGGAAGATGTTGTACTGCGGGCCGAGCGCGGCCGCCTGGGCGTTCAGGCTCGCCGGGTCGAGCGCGGAGTGGTCCCAC